>CALFNI010000369.1 GCA_937902695.1 uncultured Rhodanobacteraceae bacterium | reverse complement strand
AACACCTCGAGCACCTCGACCTTGTCGCCGGTCGCGGTCTGCTGCGGCGGATCGACGAGGAAGTAGCTCTTGCCTTCCTCCCACTTCGCGGCGGGCGCGGGCGCGGGATCGGCGGCGAAGGCCGGAGCCATCGCGACAAGACCCGCCAGAAGGATGCCGAAGCGTTTCAGCATGATGTTCTCCTCGAACGTTGGAAGCGAGACCGCGGCGGGCTCCGAAGGTTCCGGCCCGCGCGGCAACGCGCGCTTACTTGTGGGTTTCGAGATCGATGAGATAGGTCACGAGCGCCGGCACCTTGTCCCAGCCGCCGGCGGATTGCGCGGTCAGGCGGTACTTGCCGTTGACGATGATCGTCGGCGTCGAGTCGACGCCGTACGCCTTCACCTGCGCGTCGGCGCGCTTGATCTTGGCGTTGACGGCGAACGAGTTCGCGGTGCCGACGAAATCCTCGGCCTTGACGCCGTACTTCGCGTAGAACTTGGCGATGTCGTCGATCGTCGGCATCGGCTGGACGAGCTTGTGCGAGACGGGATCGTTGATCTTGAGCGAGCCTTCCTTCCAGACCGCGTCGAACATCGCGTCATGCGTCTTCTCGACGAGGCCGAGCGCCTGCGCGGCGAAGAACGCGCGCTGGAAGACGGGCCAGTCCTCGTCGGTGCGGAACGCGGCGGGGAGGTAGGCCATCTGCGCGTTCTTCGGCAGATCGGACTTGATCTTGTTCGCGATCGTCTGGAACGCGTTGCACGCGGGGCACGCGTACGAGAACACCTCCAGCACCTCGATCTTGTCGCCGGTCGTCGTCGGCTGCGGCGGCTCGACGAGGAAGTACTGCTTGCCGGCTTCGTACTGCAGGGCTTGTGCGTGCGCGAGCGGCAGCACGGCGAGACCGAACAGCACAGCAACGAAACGCTTCAACATGGAGCCTCCGATGAAAACGGTCTAGCGAACCGGCTTGGAGCGGATCCGGCGCGCCAAGTTCAGCCGGCCTCTCCGATCGGACCGGTCCGGCCGGGCCTGGCTTGCGTCTCAGCGCGCGGCGGTCGCCTTGGCGTCGGCCGCAGCCGAGTGCAGGCCTTCGACGTACGAAGCGAGCGCGGCGATGTCGCCGTCGCCGAGGTGCCTGGCGATCTCGGGCATGATCCTGGCGTTGGTGTCGTCGCCCCAGGCCGTGCCCGCCTTGAAGTCCTTGAGCTTGGCCTGGACGTAGTCGGCCCACTGGCCGGCGAGCTGCGGGTAGCCCGCGCCCGCCATGCCGCGGCCGTCCGGCCCGTGGCAGGCCATGCAGGCCGGCACGCCGAGCGTCGCGTCGCCGCCGCGATAGAGCGCCTGGCCGCGGGCGAGGAGTTTCTCGTCGGCGACGCCGGGCAGCGAGGTCTTCGTCGCGAAGAACGCGCCGAGGTCGTGCATGTCCTGCTCGGAAAGGTTGGCGACGAACGGAAGCATGACCGGGTTCTGGCGCTTCTGCGATTTGATCAGGCCGACCTGGCGCGCGACGTAGGCTTCGTTCTGGCCGGCGATCTTCGGATAGGTCTTGTCGGTCGAGTTGCCGTCCATGCCGTGGCAGGCGGCGCAGGTCGCGGCCTTGCCTTCGCCGGCCTTCGCATCGCCGAGGGCGAGACCCGACGGCGCCTTGTCGGCCTCGGCCTTCGCCAGCGGCTGCGGCGCGGCCTGGCTCGGCGGAGCGACGGGCGAGGCGGACGGCGTCGCCGCGTTCGGCTGCGCCTCGTGCCCCTGTGGCGTTTGCGCCGCCGCGGCGCCCGCAGCGATCAGCAGCGACAGCGCAAAAACTCGCCGAAAGCTCATACACTCACTCCGGAAATCTTCTGGGGAAAGCCGCCCCGACGCCGCAAGCCCTTCGATGGATCGGATGATCGATCGAGGACGCGGCCAGGCGAGCGGACGGATCCCGAGAATTATCCCCCGCGCGCCGGAAGGCGGTCAAACCGCGCGTCCCGCGAAAACCGCCTCGACCAACCGTTCGCAGACCCTCGATGCAGAAGAACCCGTTCCGCGCGGCGACCTACCTGATCAGCGCGCACCGGCTCGATCAGCTGCCGGCGGACGCCGGCGCCGAGCTCGCGTTCGCCGGCCGCTCGAATGCGGGCAAGTCGAGCGCGCTGAACAAGATCTGCGACCAGCAGGGCCTGGCACGCACCTCGAAGACGCCCGGACGCACCCAGCAGCTCAACGTGTTCGTGCTCGACGATGAGCACCGGCTGGTCGATCTTCCGGGCTACGGCTACGCGAAGGTGCCGGACAAGCTGCGCGATCACTGGCGGGCGACGATCGACGCGTACCTTCGCACGCGCGAATCGCTGAAGGGCATCGTGCTCGTCATGGATGCGCGTCATCCGCTGAAAGAGTTCGACCGCATGATGCTCGACTTCGCGCGCGCGACCGGGCGCAACAGCCTTTGCCTCCTGACGAAAGCCGACAAGCTCTCGCGCGGCGAGGCTGCGCGCACGCTGCATGCGGTGCGCACGGAGCTCGCGGCGTCCGTGCCGGGCGCGCAGGCGCAGCTCTTCTCGTCGCTGTCCGGCAATGGCGTCGACGAAGCGCGCAAGGTCCTGGCGGGATGGCTTTTCGCCGCCGCCGCCCCGTGAGTTTCGGCTAGCCGGAGCCGGCCCGCGCACAGGTCGCGTCAGGCCGAACGGACGGCCCTTTCAACCGGGCATCGGAAGCCCCATAGTCCGGAGCCCCGAGTCGAGGCAGCGCCGTGTCCGGACCCTCCGCCGTCAACGAAGTCCCGATCAGCGATCGCGCGCAGCTCGTCGAGTTCATGACCGACGGCGGGAAACCCGCGAGCGAGTGGCGCATCGGCACCGAGCACGAAAAGTTCGGCTTCAGGCTCGACGACCTGCGTCCGCCGACCTGGGAAGGCGACCGCGGCATCGAACGCCTGCTCGACGGCATGGCCCGCTTCAACTGGCAGCGCGTCTTCGAAGGCGACAAGCTGATCGCGCTCTCGCGCGACAACGCATCGGTGACGCTCGAGCCCGCCGGCCAGCTGGAGCTGTCAGGCGCGCCGCTCGAAACGATCCATGCGACGTGCTGCGAAGTTGACAAGCACCTCAAGGAAGTGAAGACCGTCGCCGACGATCTCGGCGTCGGCTTCCTCGGCATGGGCTTCCAGCCGAAGTGGCGCCGCGAGGACATGCCGTGGATGCCCAAAGGGCGCTACGCGATCATGCGCCGCTACATGCCGCTGGTCGGCTCGCTCGGCCTCGACATGATGACGCGGACGTGCACCGTGCAGGTCAATCTCGACTTCGCCGACGAAGCCGACATGATCAAGAAGTTTCGCGTCGGGCTCGCCCTGCAGCCGATCGCGACCGCGCTCTTCGCCGACTCGCCGTTCACCGAAGGCAAGCCGAACGGATTTCAGAGCTACCGCTCGCACATCTGGACCGATACCGACCCGGGCCGCACCGGCATGCTCGATTTCGTGTTCGAGGACGGCTTCGGGTTCGAGCGCTACGTCGACTACCTCCTCGACGTGCCGATGTATTTCAGCTATCGCGACAGCAAATACATCGACCTCGCCGGCAAGTCGTTCCGCGATTTCCTCGCCGGCAAGCTGCCCGAGCTCCCGGGCGCGCTGCCGACGCTGAAGGACTGGGCCGATCACATGACGACGGCATTTCCCGAAGTGCGGCTCAAGAAATTCCTCGAGATGCGCGGCGCCGACGGCGGGCCGTGGAATCGCCTGTGCGCGCTGCCGGCGTTCTGGGTCGGATTGCTCTACGACCAGACCGCGCTCGATGCGGCGTGGGATCTCGTCAAGGATTTTTCGAAAGCCGAGCGCCATGCGCTTCGCGACGGCGTGCCGAAATACGCGCTGAAGCTGCCGTTCCGCAATGGCAGCGTGCGCGATCTCGCATTCGAATCGCTCAAGATCGCCGCGCACGGCCTGCAACGGCGCGCGCGCAAGAACAAGAACGGCGCCGACGAGAGCATCTTCCTCGATCCGCTGCTCGAGATCGTGGATGCCAACCAGACGCCGGCGGAGCGCAAGCTCGAGCTCTTCAACGGGCCGTGGAAGGGCGATATCGACAACGTCTTCCGCGAGTTCGCGTACTAGCGTTTCACCTGCTTTACCTCCGCAAGCGGGAGGGAAAAGCACTATCCAGCCGCAGCGCGAATCAGCAAGCGCATCTGCTTCAGTTTCGCAGCGCCGCGATCGAACGTCGCCGTGTAGCCGCAGCCCTCGTGCTCGTTCCCGAGCGCAATCAGCGCATCGCTGAAATCGCCGCCGGTCCGATATTCGTCGAGCGCGCGCCAGGCGAGCGCCGGCGCCTCGACGCGAAATCGATCGACTTCGAACAGCCGCTGCAGCGTCGCCACGATCGAGTTCCGTGCGTAGCCGTACGCGCTTTCGAGCACCCAGACGAACTCGCAGAGCACGACCGACGCGATCCAGCCGGGCTCGTCCCCGCTGAGCGTCGTCTCGATGAAATGACTGGCCGCGGCGGCCTGCCGCGCGTCGTCCTGCACGACGTAGCGGACGAGCACGTTCGTATCGATGCCGATCATCGATTCACCGCCCCGCGCGCTTGCGGACCGCGGCATTCATCGCCTCGACCGACACCGGCCTCGGCGGCTTGGGCAAAAAGCCCTTGAGATCGGTCACGGGCCTCGTTGCGGGTTTCAGAAGCACGGTCTTGTCCTCCGTCAGCACGAACTCGATGCGGTCGCCCGGGCGAAGCCCGAGATAATCCCGCACGTCCTTCGGGATGGTCGTCTGTCCCTTGCTGGTCAGCACGGCTGTACTCACCTGATTTATCCTTACCGCGGAGGCGTATCCTTACTTTAACGTAAGGACTAAACCGATTCCAGTGCCGCCGCATCTACATGACTTCCGGCGCACGCCACCGCGCCGTCACTGTGCAACAAGACTCGTTCGCCTCGCTGCCGGGAGTTTCCATGTCATTGCGTCCGATGCGCTTCGCGTTCGTCGTAGGAGCCTTGCTCATCGCTCCGTCGGTCTTCGCCGGAACGAAGCTCCTGAGATTCCCCGACGTCTGCGGCGATCGCGTCGTCTTTACGTATGCCGGCGATCTCTGGACCGCGTCGACGCAAGGCGGCACAGCGGCGCGGCTCACGGCCGGCCCGGGGCTCGAGCAATCGGCGCGCTTCTCGCCCGATTGCAGCCGCGTCGCGTTCACCGGCGAATACGGCGGCGACGATCAGGTGTACGTCGTCGCTGCGACCGGCGGCGAGCCCAAGCAGCTGACGTTCTATCCCGCGATGGGCCCGATGCCGCAGCGCTGGGGCTTCGACAACCAGGTGTATGGCTGGACACCGGACGCAAAGTCGGTCCTGTTCCGCGGCTGGCGCGATTCGACGAGCATCTCGCAGCCGCACCTTTACACGATCAGCGTCGATGGCGGCCTTCCGGAAACGTTGCCGATGCCAGTCGCCGGCGTCGGCCGTTATTCGCCGGACGGAAAGCAGATCGTCTACTCGCCGAAATACCGCGACTTCCGCACCTGGAACCGTTACGTCGGCGGCTGGGCGCAGGATCTCTACATCTACGACTTCGGCGCGAAATCGGCGAAGAACATCACGAACGATCCGAACACCGATCGCGATCCGGTCTGGATCGGCAACGGCGTCTTCTTCATCGCTGATCGCGGCGAGCATCTCAATCTCTACCGTTACGACACCGGCAGCGGCGAGACGAAGCAGCTGACCGACTACAAGGGCGCCGATGCGCGCTGGGCGAGCGGCGATTCGAAAGGCCAGATCGTGTTCGAGGTCGACGGCGCGCTGCACGTCTACGACGCCGGCAAGAACGAGGATCGCGCTCTCGACATCACCGTGCCGAGCGATCTCGTGCGCACGCGCGCCGAAGAGAAAAGCGTCAAGGACAGGATCGAGGACTTCGCGCTGTCGGCAAACGGCAAGCGTGCGCTCTTCACCGCGCGCGGCGAGGTGTTCTCGGCGCCGCTGAAGGACGGCATCACGCTCGATCTCACGCACACGCCCGGCGCGCACGAGCGCGAGGCGGCGTGGTCGCCGGACGGCAAGCGCGTCGCGTACGTTTCCGACCAGAGCGGCGAGGAGGAAATCTGGATCCGCGACGCCGACGGTAACAACGCGCGCCAGCTGACGAGCGAGGTATTCGGCCGGCTCTACGCGCCGCGCTGGTCGCCTGACGGCCTTCGCATCGCGTTCGTCGACAGCGAAAGCCGCATCCGCATCGTCGCTTCGGCCGGTGGTCCCGCGCCCGTCGTCGCCGACGATCCCGGCGGCTCGCGCCGCGATTACGCATGGTCGCCGGGCGGCCATTACCTTGCGTATTCGATCACCGACAAGGACACGCAATACGCGCAGCTTTACGTGCGCGATCTCGCCGCCGGCAAGAGCGTGCATATCGGCAACGCGTACCGCGACGCCTATTCGCCGGTGTTCTCGCCCGACGGCAAGACGCTCTACTTCCTCGCCGACCGCGAATGGGCGGCGCAGCTCTCGAACATCGAGTGGAACTTCGCGACGAACCGCACGACCGAGATCCTCGCGCTGACGATGCGCAAGGGCCTCGACAATCCGTTCGCGCCGAAGAACGACAGCGCCTCGAAGGACGACAAGAAGGACGAGGACAAGCCGAAGAACGGCGACGAGAAAAAAGAGAAGCCCAAACCTGCGAGCGAAATCGACGACCGCATCGATTTCGACGGCATCGAGCAGCGCCTCGTGCGCGCGCCGATCGATCCCGACAACGTGTCGTGGCTCGGCGTAACCGGCAAGGCGATCTACTACGTGCTCACCGACGGCCAGTATTACGGCCGCGACGGCGCCTGGAAGCCCAAGCTCAAGAAATGGTCTTTCGACGAGCGCAAGGTCGAGGACGTATTCGAAGGCGCCGACGACGTCTCGCTCGCGGGCGACGGCAACACGGTCATGATCCGCAGCGACAAGGCCTACAAGTGGATCGATCTCTCGGCCGGGAAACCCGAAGCGAAGGACGTATCGACCGACGGCCTCTACGCGCGCGTCGATCCGAAAGCCGAATACGCGGAGGTCTTCCGCGAAACGTGGCGCCGCTACCGCGACCATTTCTACGTCACGAACATGCACGGCTACGACTGGAACGCGATCCGCGCGAAGTACGAGCCGCTGCTGCAATGGGTCGGCGACCGCAGCGATCTCAACTATGTGCTGGGCCAGATGGTCGCCGAGCTCTCGATCGGCCATGCGTACGTCAGCGGCGGCGATCTTGGCCTCCCGCCGAAGCCGCACGTCGGCCTGATCGGCGCGCGCTTCGCGTTCGATCCCGCGTCGAACCAGTACCGGATCGGCCGCATCCTCGACGGCGAGAACGACGAGGATCGCTACCGCTCGCCGCTGACCGAAGTCGGCGTCGACGTTCACGAGGGCGAATACGTCATCGCGATCAACGGCCAGACGCTCGAAGCGCACGACAATCCGTATCGCCTGCTGCGCACGGCGCCCGGCCAGCTCGTGCAGCTCACCGTCAACTCGCATCCCGGCACCGAAGGCGCTCGCACCGTGCTGGTGAAGCCGATCGACAGCGAGGAGCCGCTCGTTTATTTCGACTGGGTCAAGAAGAACCGCGAATACGTCGATAAGGCGACGAACGGCGAGATCGGCTACCTGCACATCCCCGACATGGGCGGCGACGGCATCCGCGAGTTCATCAAGTGGTATTACCCGCAGCTGCGCAAGCAGGGCCTCGTCGTCGACGTGCGCGACAACGGCGGCGGCAACGTCTCGGCGATGATCATCGAGCGGCTGTCCCGCAAGATGCTCGGCCTCGACTACGGCCGCGGCTACGAGATCACCGGCACGTATCCGCAGCAGACGTTCATCGGCCATCTCGCCGCGCTCTGCAACGGCACGACGGCGTCCGACGGCGATATCTTCTCCTACATGTTCAAGCAGGCGAAGCTTGGGCCGCTGATCGGAACGCGCACGTGGGGCGGCGTCGTCGGCATCAACAGCTGGGGCCCGGCGATCGACGGCGGCGAGATCTTCGTGCCGCAGTTCGCGACGGCGAGCACCGAAGGCCAGTACGTGATCGAAGGCCACGGCGTCGATCCGGACATCGTCGTCGAAGAGGACGTCTCCGCGCAGCTCGCCGGCAAGGATCCGCAGCTCGACAAGGCGATCGAGGAACTGCAGAAGGCGATCAAGGCCGCGCCGGTGAAGCTGCCGCCGACGCCGCCGATGCCGGTCAAGGCGCCGGCCGACATGCGCGCCGCGGGTTCTGTGGGAAGCTAGGCATCGGGGAAGCTAGTCGTCGTCGTCCCCGCGAAAGCGGGGACCCAGCGCCTTGCGTCGTCAGCAAACCAAGGGCTCGGTCCCGGCTTTCGCCCGGACGGCGTAGCGCGCGTTGCGTGGCTACGCCGCTTTCACGTCGCGCAGCGTCCAGTGCTTCCCGATCAGGAGCCCGAGCCGGTGCCGGATGATCGCGTGCGGCAGCGAGGTCACGACCTGCACGTCGGTATGAAGATCGTGCTGCTCCGCGCTCACGACGGCAGCGGGATCGCTCGCGCCGAGCGCGGGATCGATCGCATCGGGATCGGGCTGCATCTGCCGCCAGCGTTGCCACAGCGAGGGCGAGCGCAGCGCGTCCTGGAGCAGGCTTGCGAAACTTTCCGGCGAGCCGCCGTGGAACGACAGCTCGTGGGATTCGCCGCGCGCGCGCGGCAGGTCGTCGATCGAAATGAAATAGCGCTGCGTGCTCATCGAAGGGTCCGGTCCGTCGAGGCCACGAGTCTAGCAGGGCGGCTCCGGAACGAACGCGGAACGAGCGCGACGATGGTCGCGGCGACGACGCTCGCGAGGCAGGTCCAGCCGAGATAGCGCAGCTCCGCCGGCGCGAGCACGAGCAGGGGTCCGAGATAGAGCCACGCGCTCGCAAGCAGAACGATCGCGACGTTGCCCGCCGGCTCGCGGCGTCGCTGCCACGCAGGCAGCGCCGCGAACACTCCGATCAGGAGATACGGCCAGCCGGCGAGCCACGATGTCGCGCTCAGCCGCGCGGCCGTCTGCATCAGCGATCGGTGCAACGCCGTCGGGTTGCGCGCGATCGGCGGGTTGTCGCCGTAACCGATCTCGTCGTCGACATAGACCAGCTCGTGCGGCCACGACGCATCGTGCACGCCGACGAGCGCGGCGGCGCGGCGCCAGTGATGGGCGAGCCACGCGCGCGGGTGCGCGCGAATCGCGCCAAGCCAGGCCGCTTTCAACTCGGCGAGCTGCGCGGGCGTGAAGGGCTCCATGAAGGGATCGCGCATGCCGTGCCGCGTGTTCGTCAGCATCGGCGTGATGTTCCAGTCGCGGTATGCGGCGGCGAGCTCGGGAACATCGAGGCCGGGGCCGATCATGAAGGCGGGCAGCAGCATCTCGCCGGCGTCGATCGAGATCGCGGCGAGATCCCATTCGGCCGTGGCGGGCCAGAGCGGCACGCGGCGTTGCACGCCTGCGTTCACGAGTGCCACCGTCGCGACGACGATGGCGACAAGCGCAAGCGCGGCGACCGCGACGCGCGTGCGCGTCGCGGCTGGCGACATCGCGATCGCGCCGAACCAGATGGCGATCGGCAGCACCGCGGGCAGTGCGTTGTGGCGCACGGCCGCGGCGTAGACCAGCGCCGGCACCGCCGCGAGCAGCCAGCGACGCCGGCGCGTCGCCTGCGCTTGCGCGAGCGCGCCGATCGCGAACAGCAGCGCGGAAAACAGCGCGACGTCGGTCCAGACGTGCCCGCGCAGCAGCCACGGCACCGGCGCAAACGCGGCGATCAGCATCATCGCGCCCGCGCGCCAGGCAGCGAGTCGCAGCGCGCGCCCGATGAGCGCGAGCCCGCTCCAGAAGAGCGCGAGGTGCAGCGCGAACATGAGCGCGGGGCCTTCGTGCAGCACATCGACGATGCGCCATACGACGACGAACATCGGCGGCGCGATGTCGGTCGTGAAGCCGCCGCGCGCCTGCCACCACGCGTACGCCGAATCGAACGACATCTGGCCGGGCCAGAAAGCGGCGATGTCGAACGTGAAACCGCCCACCGCGATCAGCCATGGCAGCGCCGTCGCCAGTACCGCACCGCGATCTGACGAACGCGCTTTCATCGCTCAGAGCGCGCGCGCCGCGGCAAGCAGCGCGTCGACATCGGCTTCGCGCGGCACGGATGCATGCGCGACGACGCCGAGCAGCGGCGCACCGATGCGCGCGCAGAGGGCCTCGATGTTTTCCTCGGCGCGCGCCATGTCCGGATCGATGCGGTTCGCAATCCATCCCGAGAGCACGCAACCGTCGGCGACGCTCGCCCGCGCGCTCAGGAGCGCATGATTGATGCATCCGAGCCTGAGCCCGACGACGAGCACGACCGGCACGCCGAGCGCGCGCACGAGATCGGCCTGCATCAGCGCATCGGAGAACGGCACGCACCAGCCGCCTACACCTTCGACGACGACGCGATCGGCCGTCGTCGCGAGCCTGCGGTACGCCGAATCGATCGGAGCGAGCGCGATCTCGACGCCGGCCTCGCGCGCGGCGATGTGCGGCGCGATCGGCGGCGCCAGCGCGTACGGATTGCAGAGCGCATACGGCGGCACGGGTTCGCTCGCGGCGATCAGCGCCTCGGCGTCTTCGCTGCGCAGGCCATCCGGCGTCTCGCGGCATCCGCTCGCAACCGGCTTCATGCCGACGGCGCTCCGCCCGCACGCACGCTGCGCCCGCACGAGCAGGGCGGCGATGCGCGTCTTGCCGATACCGGTGTCGGTGCCGGCGACGAACACGCCGCGCGCGCTCAAGGCGCGCGCGCCGCGACCGGCAGCGCGGCGAGCTCGTGTCGCTCGCGGCGGACGATCAGCCGGATCATCGGAATCAACAGAAGGTAGAGGAAGCCCGGCACGATGTCGCATGGAAACGCCGCGTCGCGGCCCATCGGCAGCACGCTGGCGAGGATGGCCGAAAGGCCCGCGAGCGCGATCACGCCCGTCCAGCGCCGGCAGATCGTGCGCGTCCGGATGCGCTCGGCCGCGGTCAGCCCGAGCGCATCGGCGAGGCCGAGCGCGTGCCGGTGCAGCAGCACGAAGATCGTCCCGGTGAGCGCGTAGCCGATGCCGAACACGACGTAGATCGTGCGCAGGTCCGCGACCGAGCGGACGACGATCGGCGTTTCCTCGAGCGCACCGCCGCTGAAGCTTGCAAACGTGAGCCCGGCGACCATGCGCAGCGGATACACGTAGACGAGCAGCAGGAACACGAGCGCGAGGCTCAGCCGGACGCCGTAGGCATCCTCGATGCCGTAGTGGCGCGACCAGCTCCGGTGCGCCTGCCAGAACCGCGAGATGATGTAGAAGCTCGCCGCGAACGCCGGCACGCCGCGCAGCGCCTGGACCAGGTCGCCGACCGATTGCGGCACGTGGCCGATCGAGATCACGAGCAGCGTGACCGCGAACGCGAATGCCGCGTCGACGAAGGCGTCCACGCGCGTCGGCTGAACGCCCCGGATGCGGAAACCATGGTCGACCGTCGGCGTCGTCACGTCGCAAACCCCTGTCCGGCCGCAGTATGCCAGCGGTAGCGGGCTTCGGGTCGGCGTACAATGGCGCATTGGCGCATTCGGAACCCGCATGTTCGCTGTCGCAGCCGCGCAATCGACGACCAAGGCAGGCCTCTACGAGGAGCTCGCCGCACAGGCGCGCGGCCTCCTCGCCGGCGAGCGCGATCGCGTCGCGAACGCGGCGAACTTCGCGGCGCTGATCTTCAGTGCGCTGCCGGCGATCAACTGGTGCGGGTTCTATTTCTTCGACGGCACCGAGCTCGTCGTCGGCCCTTTCCAGGGAAGGCCGGCGTGCGTGCGCATCGCGCTCGGCAAGGGCGTCTGCGGCACGGCGGCGGTGACGGGCGAGACGCAGGTCGTCCGCGACGTCGATGCGTTTCCGGGGCACATCGCGTGCGATGCCGCGTCACGCAGCGAGATCGTCGTGCCGCTCGTCGACGGCAAGAACCTGATCGGCGTCTGGGATGTCGACAGTCCCGATCTCGCGCGTTTCGACGACGACGACCGCGAAGGCATGGAACGGCTGTGTGCGATATTCATGGAGTCATTGCGCGGCTGATCCGCGACGGGGGAGGCGATGGCTAGCACCAAGATCCGCAACGTGGGACCGAAGTCCGCGGCGTGGCTGCGTCAGGTCGGCGTCAGGACGACCGAGGACTTGACCCGCGTCGGTCCGGTCGAAGCATTCCTCAAGGTCAAGCGCGCCGGGTTCCGGCCGAGCCTCAACCTCCTCTATGCGATGGCCGGCGCGATGGCCGACTGCCACTGGGCCGAGCTGCCCGAGGCGCGCAAGCAGGAGCTCCTGTCCGGCCTCGAAGCGGCCGAATCGGCGAACCCGATCCGCACGCGCTGGGAAAAGGCCGCGGCGGCGAGCGAGCGCGCGTCGCGCAACGGCGCCGACGACAACGAAACCGATTCGCACGCGTCCGGCGAGAGCAGTCTCTTCGACTCGCCCGACGCGGAGCCGGGCGAAAGCGCCGGCACCGAGAGCGATCCCGGCGGCGCGAGTCGTTTCGAGTGACGCGCTACGGACGCACGACGGCGTAGCTGCGCGCATCCTCGCGCCAGCGCGGCGCGGAGCGGATCGCAGGCAGCACGGCGTCGATCGTGTCGACGAGCGTCCACATCTCGCGGTGCTGCGGATTCATGAAGCGCTGCTCGATCATCTGCTCCATGAACGTCTCGAGCGGCGCGTAGAAGCCGTTCGTGTTCACGAGCACGATCGGATTGAAATAAAGCCCGAGCCGCTTCAGCGTCAGCGCTTCGAACAGTTCCTCGAGCGTGCCGCAGCCGCCGGGCAATGCGACGACCGCGTCCGATCCGGTCAGGAGGCGGTGCTTGCGCTCGCGCATGTCCTCGACGACTTCGAGGGTCGCGAGGCCCGGGTGCTGCCATTCGACCTCGGTCATGAAGCGCGGAATGATGCCGACCACCTCGCCGCCCGCCGCGAGCGCGCCGTTCGCGAGCGATCCCATGAGCCCGACCGCGCCGCCGCCGTAGACGATCGTGCAGCCCGCTTCGGCGAGCGTGCGTCCGAGCGCGGTCGCCGCGTCGTGATAGATGCGGTCGCAATGCTCGCTGGAAGCGCAGTAGACGCAGATGCGCATGACGCGTCGGTCCGGGGCGAAGGCGCATCCTAACCCGACGGCTCCGACGCACGGAATCGCCGGCGCGCGCCTGCCGAGACAGGCGGCGTTCGGTCGCCGCGCTTCACCATGCGCGCCATGACGAGTCCGTCCTTGGGCAAGGCGAGCCGGCTGCTTCCGGCGATTGCGTTCGGGATCGCTGCCGCGTGCGCGTCCGCACAGGCGCCGACCGAAGCGGCGAAGCACGCCGATGCGGCCGAGCTTCCGACGATCGTCGTCAGCGGCGAGCAGCCAGGCCCCGGGCTCTGGAAAGTCACGTCGGGCGATCACGTGCTGTGGATCCTCGGCACGCTGTCGCCGCTGCCGAAGAACATGCACTGGCAGCCGAAGGACGTCGAAGCGGCCATCGCGACGGCGCAGGCCGTGCTCGATCCGCCGCGCGTCAAGGTCAATGCCGACGTCGGCTTCTTCGGCAAGATCGCCCTCATGGGATCGCTGGTCGGCGTACGCGACAACCCCGATCACAAGACGCTGCAGCAGGTCGTGCCGCCCGATCTCTACGCACGCTGGATCGCACTGAAGACGAAATATTTCGGCGCGGGCCGCGGCCGCAACATCGAGACGTGGCGCCCGATCTTCGCCGCGATCGAGCTGTGGAACGAAGCGATCAAGAAGGCCGGGCTCACGCGCGAGGACGTCAGCGACGTAGTCGACCGTGCGGTGAAGGCGCGCAACATCGAGACGACCAAGCCGACCTACAAGGTCGACGTCGACGATCCGCGCGGCGCGGTCAGGGAGTTCAAGAACGGCGCGATGAACGACCTCGACTGCTTCTCGAAGACGCTGGACCGCATCGACAGCGATCTCGACACCATGGCCGAGCGCGCGAACGCCTGGGCGACCGGCGATATCGGCAAGCTGCGCACGCTGCCGGACAGCGACCAGCGCGAGGCGTGCATCGCGGCCGTCACGGGCACGAACCTCGCCAAGGAGCGCGGCATCGACGATCTGCCCGAGCGCCTCCGGAAAACATGGGTCGACGCGGCGTCTGCGGCGCTCGCGAAGAACGCGGTGACGTTCGCCCGGTTGCCGATCACGGATCTTCTTGCGAAGGACGGCTATCTCGCCGGGCTCAAGGCGAGGGGCTACACGGTCGAGGCGCCGGACGAAGTGCTCGACGCGCCCGGCGACTGAGCGCTATTCGACGGTGACCGATTTCGCGAGGTTGCGCGGCTGGTCGACATCGGTCCCGCGCAGCACCGCGACGTGGTAGGCGAGCATCTGCAGCGGCACCGTGAACACGGCCGGCGCGATCAGGTTTCCGCCCGACGCGACCTTGATGACCGCGCCGCGGTTGGCCGTCTGCGCAACCTGCACGTCGGTGTCGGCGAACACGAACAGCTCGCCGCCGCGCGCGCGGACTTCCTCGAGGTTCGACTTCAGCTTTTCGAGCAGCTGGTTGTTCGGCGCGACCGCGATCACCGGCATGTCGTCGTCGACGAGCGCGAGCGGGCCGTGCTTGAGCTCGCCGGCCGGATACGCCTCGGCATGGATGTACGAGATTTCCTTGAGCTTCAGCGCGCCTTCGAGCGCGACCGGGAAGTGCACGCCGCGACCCAGGAAGAGCGCGTGATGCTTGGTGACGAAGCGCTCGGCGAGCTTGGCGATCTCGGGCTCGAGGGCGAGCACTTCGCCGACGACGCGCGGCAGCGAGGACAGCTCGGCGACGAGCCGCGCGTACTTCGCGTCGGCGAGGCCGTTGAGGCGCCCGAGCTCCAGCACGAGCAGCGCGAGCGCGGCAAGCTGCGTCGTGAACGCCTTCGTCGATGCGACGCCGATCTCGGGGCCGGCGCGCGTCATCAGCACGAGATCCGATTCGCGCACGAGGCTCGATTCGGGCACGTTGCAGATCGCGAGCGAGCCGAGATAGCCGCGATTGCGGCCGTCGCGGAGCGCGGCGAGCGTGTCGGCCGTTTCGCCCGATTGCGAGACCGCGAGGAACAAGGTGCCGTCCTGCACGACGGCGCGGCGGTAGCGGTATTCGCTGGCGACCTCGACGCTGCACGGAATGCCGGCGATGCCTTCGAGCCAGTAGCGCGCGACGAGGCCCGCGTGATAGCTCGTGCCGCAGGCGACGATCTGCACGTTCCTGACGCGCGAGAGGAGCGCGTCGGAATCGACGCCGAAGATGTTCGGCAGCACGCGATCGCCGGCGATGCGGCCTTCGAGCGTATCCGCGATCGCGCGCGGCTGCTCGAAGATCTCCTTCAGCATGTAGTGCTTGTATTCGCCGCGCTCGACGGCGTCGGCGGTGAGCTCGCTCTTGCGCACCGGCCGTTCGACCGGCGTGCCGTCGGCGGTATAGATGCGCAGGCCGTCCGGCGTGATCTCGGCGACGTCGCCTTCTTCGAGGTAGGTGAAGTGGCTCGTTTCCTTGATCAGCGCCTGCACGTCGGAGCCGAGGAAGTGCTCGCCTTCGCCGATGCCGGCGACCAGCGGCGAGCCGCGCCGCGCGCCGACGACGTGGCCGGCCTCGTCGCGGCTCATGACTGCGATCGCGTACGCGCCGTGGAGGCGCTGCGTCGTGCGGATCACGGCGCGCAGGAGGTTGTCGCCTTCGTCCATCGCCTGGTGCACGAGATGCGCGATGACTTCGGTGTCCGTGTCGGAATCGAAGCGGTAGCCATGCGCCTTGAGCTCTTCGCGAAGCTCGGCGTGGTTCTCGATGATGCCGTTGTGCACGACCGCGACGCGGTCGTCCGACACGTGCGGATGGGCGTTGACCGTGTTCGGCACGCCGTGCGTCGCCCAGCGCGTGTGCGCGATGCCGGTCGCGCCGGAAATCGGCGACTGCGCGTAGAGCTGCTCGAGCTCGCGCACCTTGCCGACCGCACGCATGCGCTCGAGCCGCTCGCCGCCTTCGAGCACGGCGATGCCGGCCGAGTCATAGCCGCGGTATTCGAGCGCCTTGAGACCTGCGATCAGGATCGGTATCACGTCCCGCCGGCAGGCGGCTGCCACGATTCCACACATCGTTCATGACCCTCGGCGATACTGGGCGGGCATCGGCCGGTCTCATCTGATCGGCGACCGGCCTTCGCAGGTTTGACGTAAGAAGCGCCCGTTAAGACCCGCAATCATAACGCTTTCGGGTGGCAAGCCCGTGGCGATTTCTCACAATCCCTACACGCCGAGTTGGCGATTATGCTGCTCCCCGCGGATTCGCTCGGACCGGCATCTGGCCGGCAGGCGGGGATCGCCCTAAAGGTGGCGCAACCTCGCATGGCTCAGGACTCGTCAACCCCGGTGGTCGAATCACCACCCGGGCAATCGGAGATACTCTCCCACGCGGTCGACCTGGTGTCGGTCCCGCGCACCCTGGGGGGGCGGATGCTGCGATTCCTGCGCCATCAAACGCGCCGCTGGCTGCTTGTGCTCGGCGTTTGCGAGTTCCTGCTGCTCACGCTCGCGTTCTGGCTGGCCGCGCATATCCGCGCCAAGGGCGCGTGGGATCAGCTCGACGATCTTTCCGTGCACCTCTTGCCCCGCGGTTTCGCGTTCGCCGCCATGATCGTGCTCGGCATGGCCGCGCTGCGCCTCTACCAGATGCACCTGCGCGACTCGTGGTTCGGCGTGATGACGCGCCAGATCGTCGGGCTCGTGCTCGGCAGCATCGCGCTGATCATCTGCTACTACGTGATCCCGCAGTTCAAGATCGGCCGCGGCGCGCTCGGCATCGCGCTGCTGCTCGGCTTCGTGTTCGTGTCGCTGTTCCGCCTCGCGTTCCTGCATACGGTGGACGCCGAAGCGATGCGACGGCGCATCCTGATCCTCGGCGTCGGCTCACGCGCCCACCTGATCCTGCAGCGCATGCGCCGGCGCGCGGACCGGCGCGGCTTCACGATCGTCGGCTTCGCCAACCTCGGCGAGAGCAGGATCGAGGTGCCGGCCGATCGGATCGTCGACCTCAACGGACCGATCGACGCATGGGCCGAGCGTCACCAGATCAACGAGATCGTGGTCGGCCCGGACGAGCGGCGCGGCGGCCTGCCGATGGAGGAGCTGCTGCGCTGCAAGCAGTCCGGCATCGACATCACCGAGCTCGTGACCTTCTTCGAGCGCGAATCGGGCAAGGTCAAGCTGACGCTGGCCGAACCGTCGTGGCTCGTATATTCGCGCGGCTTCGACACGACGCCGCTCCGGCGCATGACCAAGCGCGGCTTCGATCTCCTGGCGGCGTCGGTGCTGTTGCTGCTGACCTGGCCGTTCATGCTGGCCGTCGCGCTCGCGATCCGCTTCGAATCCGGCAAGGGCCAGCCGATCCTGTACCGGCAGGAGCGCGTCGGCGAGCGCAGCGTGCCGTTCAAGCTGATCAAGTTCCGCAGCATGCGCACCGACGCGGAGCGCGACGGCGTCGCGCGCTGGGCGACCAAGAGCGACGATCGCGTGACGCGCGTCGGCCGCGTCATCCGGCGCCTGCGCCTCGACGAGCTGCCGCAGCTCTGGAACATCCTGCGCGGCGACATGAGCGTCATCGGACCGAGGCCCGAGCGGCCGCAGTTCGTCGCCGACCTCGCGACGAAGATCCGCTACTACAACCTGCGCCATTGCGTGAAGCCCGGCCTCGCCGGCTGGGCGCAACTGCGCTATCCGTACGGCGCGTCGGAAGCCGACGCCGAGGAAAAGCTCAAGTACGACCTCTTCTACGTCAAGAACAACAATCTCCTGTTCGACATCCTGATCCTGATCCAGACGTTCGAAGTCGTCCTGTTCGGACGCGGCGCCCGCTGAGCGGCGGCGGCCTATTGCATCACGGCGGCTGATTCCTTCCGCGCCCGACGCTCGCGACGCTCGGACAGGATCTGGCGCGCGGCGAAGATCCCCGGCCCCGGATCGTCCAGCCGGAACGTGTGGAAATGGGCGCGCGCCCATTGCCAGAGGATCGTCGGCAGCGAATTGCCCGCGGCGCCGTTCATGACCGCGTTCACGTCGCGATGGAAGTCGACGCAGCCTTCGCCCACGGCATACGCCTTCGGTGCCGGCGCCACCGCGCGGTCCAGCGCGTCGTCGTAGGCCATCGCGCACACGTTCACGCCGCAGCGCGCCGCGAACTCGACATAGGTCCACGCACGCGTGTTGACCTCGATGATGCGGAACGTCCCGTCGCGCGCATCGCGCTTGAACTCGGCGCTGAAGATGCCGCGATAGCCGAGCGTCGTGACCAGCTCGACGATGCTGTCGACCGCCGCCGGTATCTCGTCCAGCGGGATGCTGCGGCAATACGAGCTGTTGCCGAAGTCGGCCGGATGCATGCGCAGGCGGCGGCGGGCGAAGAGGCCCGCGATGCGGCCTCGTGCGTCGCGGAAGCCGTCGACGAAATAGTGGTTCGAGGGCGGTCCCGGCACGTACTCCTGCGCCATCAGCGTGAAGCCCTGTCCGTCGAGCTGTGCCCAGATCCGCGCCAGCTCGTCGCGGCTCGAGACGCGCAGCGCCTTGGCGCCGGTGATGTCGCTGAACGTCTGCGAGTTGGCGGGCTTGAGGAACGTGCTGTCGAGCTCCTCGTATGGAATCGCGGCGATGTCCTCGACCGATTCGATCATGAACGTGCGCGGATGCGGGATGTCCGTGTTGCGCAGGAATGCGGCGAACTTCGTCTTGTCCTGCAGGATTTCCAGCGCGGCGCGCGGGCTCGTGCTGACGCGCACGCGCCGGGCAAGATCGCTCGCCGGGATATCCGAAAGCCAGAGCGCCGTGTCGTCCGCGCTCGGGATCACGACCGCTGCGTCGAACGGCAGCGCGCGCAGCGCGTCGCGGGCGCCGGCGTCGAGCGTGCCGTGCCACGGATTCGCGCCCGGGATCGGACGGTAGAAGCGCGAGGCCGCCACCGCGTCGCGCGGCGGGCCCGCCACGAAGGCCGGAATGTTCGCGAGGTGGAGGCAGCGCAGGATTCCCAGTGCGGTCGCGCCGCGGCCCCAGACGATCGCGGGCGTGCGGTGTGTCGTCGTCGTCATGATTCGCCTTCCGAATCGGCGATGGCAGGCGTCGCAGGCATCGAAGCACCCGGCGATCTCCCGGTGCTGGCCGACATGCCTGGGCGGTTGCCGTCGCTGACAAGCTTTCTGGACAGGAAGCGCGGCCGTCCTCGTCGGGGACGGTGTCGTTCGCGCTACGGGTGCACTCCGGCGGCGGCCGGAATCCGCGATGAGCGGCGCTCAGGGCTCGCGTTCGTGCGCGCGCGGCCCCGGATGCATGGGCGCGTGGCGGAGCGGGCGCAGCGGCGAGCTGTACCAGTCGACGACCTTGCCGCGATCGAACATGATCCAGGACGGACCATAGTCCCAGCGCTGATCGTCGTGCGTCACCGGCACGTCCTCGATGCGCGACACTTCCTCGACGGTCAGGCCGAGGTCGAGCTCGTGCGGTCCGGGCTGCGGCGAGTCGTGCGCGGGGACGTCGCTGGCGTCCTCGACGGGTGTCGAAGCGTCCTCGGTCGGCACCGGCGTCGCCGTTTTCGTCGCTGCCGCACGTTCGAGGCTGGCCGGCGTATCGATGCCCGGCGCGTCGGACGTGTCGGAGGATGCGAACCACGCGAGCGCCGCCACGATCAGGATCGCGACGATCACGTAGAGCCGCGTGCGCGAACCGGTCGACGGCGAAATCTCGTCGCGCGCGGGCGTCGGCGCGCCTTCGGTGGGTGTGGCGTTGCGCGCTCGCACGATCGAACCGGGCAGCCGGCCATGCTGGCGGTGGAACTGCAGCGCCGCGTTGTAGTACGCCGTGATCTGCTGGAGCCGCGCCGCGGCCTCCTCGGTGCTCGCCGACAGCAGGTGGCCGGGACGATCGGGATGCAGCTCGGACACGCGCCGCCGATAGGCGCGCTTGATCTCCTCGATGTTCGCGCCGGGCGCGATTCCGAGTTCCTGATAGAGCCGCAGAAAGTCAGTCGGCACCGACATGACATCCCCTCGCATCGGGCCAGTATAAGGTCATGGCGATGACGCGCGCCGCGCGTCGAAGTCGTGCGCGCGCAGGAATCGGCGCAGGGCCCGCCAGACGACGAGCGGAATCACGTGGCCGCCCTCGAACGCGAGCCATTCAGTCTCGGCGCCGCCCGCCGCGGCCGCATCGCGAAGCGCGAGCCCGGCCGCGAACGGCAGCTCGATGTCGTCGTGGCCGTGCGCGACCAGCACGGGCTTGCCGGCCAGCGCGCCGAGGCGCGGCAGCCAGTCCGCATAGGCGATCCTCGACGAGGAAAGGAGCGCCAGGGCGTCGGCGCGCCCGCCGTGCAGTACGTAGTCCATCGCGAGCATGCCGCCCTGCGAAAAGCCGACGAGCGCGAGCGGGACGTCCTCCGCGATCTCGCGACAGAGGGCACCGAGCGCCGCGCGGGCGTCGGCGCGTCCCGGCGGATCGAGGGCGAAGAGATCGATGGGGCCGCCGCGCCGCGCGCGCTCCTCGGCATCCGACGGCCACCAGCAGCGACCGCGCGGCTCGGCCTCGATCGGTGCATCCGGAATGACGAACGTGGCGTCGAGATCGAGCGAATGCGCGAACGGCGCAAGATCGGTCGCGTACATGAGCCGCCCGTGCAGCACGACGACGACGGTCGACGCCGGCAGACTGCCGACGACGATCGCGTCGAGACCGCCGAGCGAAACGCGCCGCTCGGGGCGCTTCATGACGCACCGACCGGAGCGACGCGCGCCTTGAGATCGAGAAAGC
>CALFNI010000368.1 GCA_937902695.1 uncultured Rhodanobacteraceae bacterium | reverse complement strand
GAGCTCTGTGCGCATGAAGTCGATCCAGATCGGGAGCGCGGGTTTGGCGCCGAACTCGCCGCGGCCGAGCGAGCCGAAATCGTCGAAGCCGACCCAGCAGCTCGCGACGAGCCTCGAGTTGAAGCCGGTGAACCACGCATCGCGATGGTCGTTCGTCGAGCCGGTCTTGCCGGCGAGGTCGTTGCGCTTCAACACCATCGCGGCGGCGCCGGTGCCGCGGCGGACGACGTCGCGCATCAGCGAGGTCACGAGATACGCGTTGCGCACGTCGATGACGCGCGGCGCGAGATGCGGCTGGCCGGACGGGCCTGCGGGCGGGGTCGGCGCGGCCGTCGCGCTGCCGATCGGATTCAGCGGGCTGGTCGCCGCCGCGCCCGCTTTCGGCGGCGCCTGCGCCGTGTCGGCACCCTGGCGCTCGGCGCAGGTGGCGCACGCGATCGCCGGATCGGCCGCGTAGACGACGTTGCCGTCGCGATCGTCGATCTCGCGCACGAAATACGGATCGACCAGGAATCCGCCGTTCGCGAACACCGCGTAGCCGCGCGCCATGATCAGCGGCGACACCGACGCGGTGCCGAGCGCCATCGACAGGTTCTCGGGGATCTGCTCCGCGGGCAGGCCGAATCGCGTGATGTACTCGCGCGCGTAGTGCACGCCGATCGCATCGAGCACGCGCACGGAGACGAGGTTCACCGATTTCACCAGCGCTTCGCGCAGGCGAATCGGGCCCTGGAAGGTGTCGTCGTCGTTCTTCGGCGTCCACAGGCCGTTGGGCTTGGACGGGTCCGGGAACACGACCGGCGCATCGTTGACGACCGATGCCGGCGTGAAGCCGTGCTCGAACGCCGCCGAGTAGAGGAACGGCTTGAAGCCGGATCCCGGCGAGCGGTTCGATTGCGTGACGCGGTTGAACTTCGAGCGCAGGAAGCTGAAGCCGCCGACGAGCGTCTCGATCGCGCCGTCTTCCGGATCGATCGCGACGAACGCGGCTTCCGCGACCGGCATCTGCGAAAGCATCCAGTACGTTTTCTTCGTGTCCTCGGCCTTGTCCGCCTTGTCGGCCTTCTCGTTCTTCTCGTTCTTCTCGGCCTTCGTGACGAGCTGCACGCGCACGATGTCGCCGCGCTTCAGCACGTCGCTGACGTGCTTGGGCGCCGCGCCGCGACGGTCCTCGTCGATGCGCGGACGCGCCCACTCGACGGCCGAGAGATCGAGCGCGATCTTCTCGCCTTCGGCGGTATAGACGTCGGCGCGGGATGCGTCGACGTCGGTCACGACGGCGGGCAGCAGGCCCGCGATCGCGTGGTAATCGAGGAGCGCGCTGTCCCACTCGCTCTTGCCGGCGCCGGACGCGAGATCGACATGCGCTTCGGGGCCGCGGTAACCGTGGCGCTGGTCGTACGTGATGAGATCGCCGCGCAGCGCCTTGTTCGCCGCTTCCTGCCGCGTCGAGTCCAGCGTCGTCTTGACGACGTAGCCATCGGTCAGCGCGTTGTTGCCGAGGCGCTCCATCGCTTCGAGGCGGACCATCTCGGCGAAGTAGGGCGCATCGACTTCGACCGGCGGCTCGTGCGGAAAAGCGGTGTCGGCCGATTTCATGGCCGCGTCGTAGGTCGGCTGGTCTATGAAACGGTTCTCGAGCATGCGTCCGAGCACGTAGTTGCGGCGCTCGACGGCGCGCGTCGGGTTGCTGATCGGATTGCCGGTGGACGGAAACTTGGGCAGCGAGGCCAGCATTGCGCACTCGGCGATCGACAGCTGGTCGAGCGTCTTGCCGTAATAGAACTCGGCCGCGGCCGATACGCCGTACGAGCGGTGGCCGAGGAAGATCTTGTTGAGGTAGAGCTCGAGGATCTCGTCCTTGGTCAGCGCGCTTTCGATGCGGAACGCCAGGAAGATCTCCGAGAGCTTTCGCGTGTAGCTGACTTCCGGGCTCAGGAAGAAGTTGCGGGCGACCTGCTGCGTGATCGTCGATCCGCCGGCCACGTGCTTGGATCCGGTCGAGATGACGAGCCAGACCGCGCGGAAGATGCCGCCGACGTCGATGCCCCGGTGCGAATAGAAATCGGCGTCCTCGGCGGCGAGGAAGGCCTGCTTGAGCTTGTCCGGGACGTCCTCGATCCGGACCGGGGTGCGCTTGGTTTCGCCGAACGCCGCAATGAGCTTGTCGTCCGCGGAATAGATCCTCAGCGGAACCTGCAGGCGGACGTCCTTCAGCATCTCGACCGAGGGAAGCCGCGGGGAGATCAGCCAGTAGGCGGTGCCGAGGGCGAGGACGC
>CALFNI010000367.1 GCA_937902695.1 uncultured Rhodanobacteraceae bacterium | reverse complement strand
CGTCGCCCGAGCCTTGCGCTTCCGGCGACACCGTCAGGCACGCCATTTCGCCGATGCGCTCCTGCGGGTACGGATACAGCGCCGCGCAGCCGAAGAGCACGCCATCGTGCTCGATCACCGAGAAATGATCGATGTCGCGTTCGATCTGGTGGCGGCCGCGCCGCACCAGCGTGCCGTCCGACTCGAGCGGCTCGATCAGCGTCAGGATGCCGCCGACGTCGTCCGGCGTCGCCTCGCGCAGGCTTTCGAGATTCTCATACGAGATCATCGTGCCGACGCCATCGTGCAGGAACAGTTCGAGCAGCAGGCTGCCGTCGAGCGCATAGGGCACGATGTGCGCCCGCGCGACCCCGCCGCGGCACGCGCGGATCGAATGCTTCAGGTAGAACGCCTCGTCGCCCTGCAGCTCGCCGCTTTCGTGCAGCTTGTAGGCGTCGTCGAGCGAGAGTTCGCGGATGAGGGCGCCTTCCTCATCCATCAGGCCGGCCGTTTCGGTCAGGAACACGATCTTGTCGGCGCGCAGCGCGATCGCCGCGGCCGAAGCCACGTCTTCCATGTTCAGGTTGAACGCCTCGCCGGTGGGCGAGAAGCCGAGCGGCGAGAGCAGCACGAGCTTGCGGCTCGCGAGCGAATGCCGGATCGAATCCGCGTCGATCTTGCGCACCACGCCCGTGTGCGCGAAATCGACGCCGTCCAGAATCCCGACCGGCCGCGCCGTCACGAAGTTGCCCGACACGACGCTGATGTGCGCGTGCGCCATCGGCGTGTTCGGCAAGCCCTGGCTGATCGCCGCCTCGATGTCGAGACGCACTTCGCCGGCGGCTTCCTTCGCGGATTCGAGCGCGCGCGCGTCGGTGATGCGCATGCCGTGCGAAAACTCCGACTCCACGCCGTGCAGGCTCATCTGCTCCTCGACCTGCGGTCGCGAGCCGTGGACGAGCACGATCTGGATGCCCATCGCCTGCAGCAGCGCGATGTCGGACACGAGCGCGTTCAGCAGGCCCTGATGCACCACCTCGCCGCCGAACCCGACGACGAACGTCTTGTTGCGGAACGCGTGAATGTACGGCGCGACCGAGCGCATCCAGTCGACGAATTGCGCATGGTGAGTGGAGTCTTCCGCGGTGCCGGACGAGGCCGGAACGCTCGCGGGCGTGGGGACGAGGTCGGTTTGGGAATTCATGCCGGGATTATAATGCGCCCCCATGTCGAACGTACCCAAAAGTCCCACTGCGGCGAACGCGAATCACAGATGGGAA
>CALFNI010000366.1 GCA_937902695.1 uncultured Rhodanobacteraceae bacterium | reverse complement strand
GCCGCGTCGGCGCCGATGTTCGCACCCGGCGCGAGCCCGAGGCCGCCGACCAGGCCCGCACAGAGATCGGAAATGATGTCGCCGAACAGATTGGTGGTGACGATCACGTCGAACTGTTCGGGTTTCATCACCAGTTGCATGCAGCAGTTGTCGACGATCAACTCATTGCAGGCGATGTCCGGATATTCGGCGGCAACCTCGCGCGCGACCTTGAGGAACAGGCCCGACGTCGACTTGAGGATGTTCGCCTTGTGGACGATCGTGACCTTCCTGCGTCCGGTGTTGCGGGCGAGATCGAACGCGTAGCGCACGATGCGCTCGGAGCCGCGGCGCGTGACCTTCTGCGTCAGCGTCGCGGTCTCGCCGTCTTCCGACAGCAGCTGGCCTTCGCCGATGTACGCGCCCTCGGTGTTCTCGCGCACGGTGATGAGATCGACGCCGTCCGGAAAGCGCGATTTGGTGTTCGGAAACGAGATCGCCGGACGCACGTTCGCGTAGAGATCGAAGCGCTTGCGGAGCTCGACGTTGATGGAGCTGAAGCCGCCGCTGACCGGTGTCGTGAGCGGGCCCTTGAGCGCGATGCGGTGATGCGTGATCGCATCGAGCGTCGCCTGCGGCAGGAGCTCGCCCTGCGCCTCCAGCGCCGCGACGCCGGCCTCGACGAACTGATAGCCGATGCCGAGCTTCAGCGCATCGAGCACGCGCAATGTCGCGTCGGTAATCTCCGGGCCGATGCCGTCGCCACGGATGACCGCGATCGTTCTGCTCATGAAACGGGATGCTCCGGAACTCGTGGTGGCCGGCGATCCGGCCGATTTTTCGCCTGGATGCCTCGTCCGCGGCCCCGGCGCCCGCGCCGTCCCGTGCGAGCTGAACGCCGCAGCGATTTGGCGATGCGCGAGGGATGCGCGACAATCGGCACCCGGCAGTTGCGCCCGCGCGGCCGCCGGACTTGGCCGGACGCCTGTGCGCCGGCAATGACCCAATGGGGTGCGCGGAGCCGCGCATTATCCGGAAATGCCGTTGCGCTGTACACGTCGGATCCTGACCGCACTCGCCTGCCTCCTGGCAGGCACCGCCGTGCCCGCGGCGGCTGGCGTCGTGCACGTCGGCATCGAGTCGGCGTTCGCGCCCGCGACCGGCACGCATCGGATCGCCATCGAAGGCAACGCGCCGGCCGGCTGCGTGCCGACCGTCGCGCGCGTGCTGCTCGACGGCACCGATATCGCCGTCGAGCTCAACGCGCCGGCAACAGGATGCAAGAAAGGCACGGTGCCGTATCACCTGACGGCCGATGCCGCGGCGACCGTGGGCCTGCGCGCGTTGCCGCCGTCGGTGTACCGCGTGCATGTCTATTCGGGCAGCACGCTCGCCGCGCACCTCGTGGCGTTCACGCTGATCGACACCTCGCCGCCCGCAAACGCACCGGAACCCGAAAGCGGCTTCTGGTGGACGCAGCAGGGGGCCGACGATGCCGCGGCGGCCGGCACCGGCATGAATCTCGAGATGCAGGAGAACCAGCTCGCGGCGAGCCTGCTCGGTTTTGCCGATTCCGGGGCGTCGACGTGGTTCTTCGGCAGCACGACGCTGTCGGGCCGCGTCGCGCGCATTCCGCTCGTGCAGCTAGCGAACGGCGAGGAGTGGTTCTCGGCGATCGGCACGCAGCCCGACATCAACCCGGGACCGCGCCTCGAGCTCGAGTTCCTTTCGCCGACGCGCGCGCGCGCCTACCTGGTCCGCACGGAAGATGACGGCGATGTGCAGGTGCGCCCGCTGACGCTGTCGCGCACGGCGTTCGCGTCCGGCCCCGCCGGCACGTCATGGATCGGCCGCTGGGTGCTGATCCCCGAAGACGGCGGTGCGACGCGCCTCTTCGACTTCGCGGCGCCGACGCATCGCGACGGCGAGCGTTTCAGACTCGTCGACGCCACCAACGATGCCGTGCTCGATTGCCGGCTCGTGGCCGGCACGCAGACGGCCGACGCGTGCACGCTGAGCGCATCGGCGGCACCGATCGCCGATTTCGATCAGGTCGGATTCGACCACTTCACCGGGCACGGCGCGAACGGTGCGCCGGTGCAGCTCTTGCGCGTCCCGCGCTGATTCCGACCACCGACGCTCAGACTCTTCCCTCTCCCGCTTGCGGGAGAGGGTAAAAAGAAAAGCTACGCGGGCTTGCTGATCTCGTCGAGAAAGTCGACCG
>CALFNI010000365.1 GCA_937902695.1 uncultured Rhodanobacteraceae bacterium | reverse complement strand
GTCGGTTCTCGCAAACGCGCAGAAGATCAAGTCCGCCACAACTCCGCCATGAAGCGGCACCACGCCGCCCTTTCCGTTGCAGCAGATCGACGCGTGCGGCGCTTCAACTGTTACCGCGGAATCATCCGCACGGGAAACAGGGGAACACACGTGTCATACCAAAGTTCGGAGGCAAGCCGCTTCTCGGACTTGCCCAAGGTTGCGAAAGTCGCAGGCCTCGTCGCCGCGATCGCACTCGTCTACGGGATCGCAACGCACCTGCCGATCGCGAGCATCGGCGAGAACGAGATCGGCCTTCGCCTGAACCGCATGACCGGCAGCACGACCGAGCTTGGCGAAGGCGCGGCGCTCGTCGTGCCCGGCCTGCATCGGCTGCGCGTCTACTCGCTGAAGGATCGCCTCTACAAGCCGGAGCGGAGCGCGAAGGCAACCGGCACCGCGCCGTTCCAGTCCTCCGAAGGTCTTTCGCTCGGCGTCGAGCTCACGATCCGCTATGCGCTGGATCCCTCGACGCTTGCCGCGACCGCGAGCCGGCTGCCGCCCGACATCGACCGCGAGATCGTCGATCCGCTCGTGCAGGGCGTCATCTACAAGGTGTTCACGCGCTACACGGTGCGCGAAATCTTCTCGACGAAGCGCCAGGAACTGCAGGACGTCATCGAAAGCGAGCTGAAGCCGCTCTTCGCCGGCGACGGCCTCGTGCTGCGCGCGGTGACGATGGGCAACGTCGATCTTCCGCGCGACTATCGCGCCGGCATGGACAAGCTGCTGTCGATCGAGCTCGAGAGCGAGCAGATGGCCTACACGCTCGATCTCAAGGAGAAGCAGGTCAAGCAGTCCGCGCTCGAAGGCGATGCCGACAAGGTGCGCCGCGAGAAGGCCGCCGAGGCGAGCGCGAACGAGCAGATCATCGCGGCGAAAGCGCAGGAAGAGGCGATGAAGCACGTCATCCCGTTCAAGCAGAGGCAGATCGAGCAGAAGAAGCTCGAAGCCGAGGCCGACAAGACCTCGCGCATCAAGGTCGCCGAAGGCTCGGCA
The DNA here is from genome assembly GCA_937902695.1 of uncultured Rhodanobacteraceae bacterium. Classification (GTDB taxonomy): domain Bacteria; phylum Pseudomonadota; class Gammaproteobacteria; order Xanthomonadales; family Rhodanobacteraceae; genus Dokdonella_A. Next base: position 8,228 of record CALFNI010000365.1, on the reverse strand, counting down.
GAAGCGCGGCGCATCGAGGCCGGCGGCGAGGCCGACTCGCGCCGCAAGCTCGCCGACGCCGAGGCGTATCGCGTCGAGGAGCTCGGCAAGGTCACGAGCGCGCAGATGGCGCGCGACGGCGAGCTGATCTCGAAGCATCCGCTGCTGATCCAGAAGGCGCTCGCGGACAAGCTCTCGGACAAGATCTCGGTGATCATCGCGCCGCCGGGCGACGGCTCGTTCATCGGCTCGGCGCTGCTCGGCACGAGCGCCGTCGCGCAGAACGTCCCGACCGAAGCAGGAGGTGCGCCGTGATCGCCGCCGCGCTGCTCGCACTCGCGCTTGCGGCGCCGGCCGCGCCGGCAGCCTCGCCCGACGATGCGGCGACGACTGCGATCGTCGTGCAGGATCAGGCCGCGCTCCGCGCATCGCCGCGCGACGCGGCCGAGTCGCAGGTCGCGCTCGCCGGGGGCGATGCGCTCGAGATCCGCGGTCGTGCGAAGGACTATCTCAAGGTCTACGACCATCGCCGCGAACGCGGCGGCTACGTGCGCGCATCGCAGGTGCGCGTGCTGACCCTGACGCCCGAGCATGCGCCGGAGCTCCTCGCCGTCGCCCGGTTCCTGCGCGACGTACCGGGCTACGAAGCGCTCGGCATCGGCTACGTCGCGGCATACATCGCCGCCGCGCCGGCCGGCGCGATCGGCGCCGAGCCGTTCGATGCGCTCGGCACGATGGCCGAGCGTCTCGCGCGACGCGCGGCGACCAACACGAACACATCGCGGGCGCCGGCGATCACCGCGCAGCTCGAAGCGATCGGCGCGTACGGCGTCGTCGTGAAGAGCTTCGAGCGCGACGATCGCATGCAGCTCTGCTACGACGGTGAGGCGTTCCGCCGCGTGCTGGCGCTGCCGGCCGACGCCGAGATGAAGGCGCGCGCGGCGCTCGCGCTCACGCGCGAGGACTGCATCGATCCCGCGATGACGCCGGCCGAGCGCGCAGCACTCGACACATGGCGCGCCGGCGTGCTCGATCGCGTGCCGCGCACGGATCTCCCGTCGCACGTGCGCCATCGCCTGCGCCTGCGCAGCGCCGGCGTCTGGGCGAGCATCGCGTTCGAACGCGCGCGGCACGGCGAGGATCCGTCCGACGCCGGCGAGCGCGCGCTCGCCGAGCTTGCCGGCGTCGACAAGCGCGAGCTCGCGGACGGCGACCTCACCGCATACGACGAAGCCGCCGTGCGGGTCGGCGCGTCGCGCTGGTCGTCGGCGCCGCTACGGCCCGCGCCGACGACCGGCCTTGCGATCACGACGACGCCCGGACAGCCGGGCGAAACCTGCGTCACGCTGGTCGATCGCAAGCGCGGCAAGGAGACGACGCTCGCGAAACGCTGCACGTTCGGCATGGTCTGGGCCGCATCGCAGAGCGCGAACGCGAGCGGCACCGCGCTGGCGCTCGCGGTGCAACCGCTCGACGGCTGGCGCGAGCTCTGGGTGTTCCATCGCGACGGCAGCGAATGGCGCATCGACACCGTGCCGCCCGGCGTCGACGGCTCGCTCGGCTACATCGAGTTCGCGGGCTGGGTACCGGGTGGCAGGAAAATGCTCGCGGCACGCGAGATCCGCAGCCGCGCGCGCATCGTCAAGCGGTTCGAAGTCGTCGACATCGCGACGCTCGCGGTCGACCGGCACGCCGACGCGCCGGCGTCGCTGAGTCTCTTCTATCGCTGGCAGGACGCCGCATGGAAGCGCGGGACGGTCGCGCTGCGCTGAGCCGACTAATACGACGTCGTGCGACCGAACTCGAGCGTCGCAACCGCGCCGCCCTGCGGCCGCGGCGCGAGCGAGACGCGCCAGCCGTAAAGCTCGCAGAGCCGGCGCACGATGGCGAGACCGAGACCCGCGCCCTTGCCGGCCGAGGTGCCGCGCACGCCGCGCTCGAAGAGCTTCTCGGCGTCATCGGGCGCGATGCCGGGACCGGTGTCCTCGACGGCGACGCGGCCGTGGCCCACGGTGACGACGACTTCGCCGGCCTGCGTGTACTTGAACGCGTTGCCGATGAGATTGCCGAGCGCGACGGAAACCACCGACGACGGCGCCGCGGTCGCGAGCGGCTCTTCGATATCGACGCGTACCTGCACGGGCTTGTTGCCGAGGTGCGGACGCTGCACGTCGACGACCTGCTCGACGACTCTCGCGACGTCGGTAGTCTCGCCGTCGGTCGGCGCCTGGCGCTCGCGGCGCGACAGCAGCAGCAACGCGTCGGTGAGCTCGGTCGACTGGCGCACCGCGCGCTCGATGCGGCGCAGGCGCTCGCGGAGCTTGTCGGTGAGGTCGGGCGAGCCTTGCAGGAGCTCGGTCGTGCTCGCGATGACCGCGAGCGGCGTGCGCAGCTCATGGCTGACGTCGGCGTTGAACTCGCGATCGCGCTCGACGAGCTCGGTGAGGCGCGTCGAGTAGTCGTCGAGCGCCGCTGCGACCTGGCCGACCTCGTCGTTGGCGAAATGCGTCTTCAGGGGCTCGGGCCGGCCGGTCTTGCTCATCGCGCGCACGCGGCGCGCGAGATCGGTGACCGGGCTCATGACGCGCGCCGAGAGCCAGAAACCGACGACGATCGAGAAGATGCCGAAGATGAAAACCGACGTGCCGAGCGCGACGAGCAGCTGGCGCTCGCTCAGCTTCTGCGTGCTGACGTCGAACTTGAGATACGCCCAGAGATCGGGCTCCTTCAGCACGGCGAGCTTGTAAGGACGGAGCATGCCTTCGCGGCCGACGTCCTCGACGTCGTAGACGCCGTTCTCGTACTTCTGCCATGCGAACGGAATGATCGCCGTCCGACCGGCGCGCACGATCCGCGCGTCGAAAAGCGACAGCTGCCAGAGCGCGTTGGGATCGGTGTGATCGCGCTTGAAGTCGATGAAGTTCTTGACCTCGCGCGACAGCGTCGAGTTGATCAGCTGATCTTCGAGCCGCGTGCGCACGTAGATCGTCGCAGCCGCGAACAGCGCCGTCAGGCCAAGACCGAACAGCGCGAACGAGATGACGATTCGGCTGCGGAGCCTACGCCGGTACCGCATCCGGATCGACCATGCGGTATCCGATGCCGTGGCGCGTCTGGATCAGCGGCTTCTCGAAGGGCTTGTCGATCGCGGCGCGAAGGCCGTGGATGTGCACGCGAAGCGAATCCGAGTCGGGAAGCTCCTCGCCCCAGACGCGCGTTTCGAGCTCCTGACGCGTGACGACCGAAGGCGCGGCTTCCATCAGCGACTGCAGCAGCTTCAATCCGATCGGGTTCAACTGGATCTGCTTGCCGGCGCGGCTGATCGTCAGCGTGTCGAGGTTGTAGGTGAGATCGGCGAGCTGCAGGAGGCGGCTCTTCGTGCCCTTGCCGCGGCGGCCGAGCACTTCGATGCGCGCGGCGAGCTCCTGCAGCGCGAACGGCTTCACCATGTAATCGTCGGCGCCGGAATCGAAACCGGTGAGCTTGCCGTCGAGCGTGTCGCGCGCGGTCAGCATCAGCACCGGCGTCTGGCGCTTGGCTTCCTGGCGGAGCTTCCTGCACACCTCGAGCCCGTCCATGCCGGGGAGGCCAAGGTCGAGCACGATCACGTCGAAATCGTTGACGACGGCAAGGTGCAGGCCGGTGACGCCGTCGCCGGCGAAATCGACCACGTGGCCCTTGTCGGCGAGGAAATCGCCGATGTTCGCGGCGATGTCGCTGTTGTCTTCGATCACGAGAATGCGCATAGGATCGTTACTTTAACGCGGAAATCCGCGAGATGCGGAGCGTGGGAAACGGCAGGAAGTTCCACCGAGATATGGGCTCTTGAAACCAAGCCCAAGCCGAACACTGACGAAGGATGCTTCTGGTTGAATCCGCGGCCATGGATGGCCGCATCTGGAGCACGTGCGGGCGAATCCGCCCAGGCTCATCTCGGGTGTGGGCCCGATGCGATCCCGGACGGATCGCACGGATGACCCCAAAAGAAAATGGCCCAAGGAGGTGCCATTGGGGGAACACACCTCGCTTGGGCCAAAAAGCTACTGCCCCGATTACCGTAATCTGCCAGTCACCTGACCTGACTTTAGGAGTGTCGAGCAGAACTACAGCGAGTGTGAATATAGAGAGCGAGGTCTTAAGGTCCCGTTAAACGGCTCTGAGCCTTCCGTTAACAGGCCGAGCGCGCGGACCCCTGGGCGGCATCCCGGAAAACGCGGCCGCGCGCTCGGGGCGCGCGGCCGCGGGAAAGCGGTGTCACGGGATCAGCGGCGCGTTCGGGTTGGCCTCGATGATCGTCAGCGGCACGGCGACTTCGGCCTCTTCGGGCTGGCGGCAGACCAGCGAACCGGTGCGGCGCACGCAATCGAACTCCTCGCCGCCGCCGGCCCGGGCGCGGTGGTGCACGTCGGCCTGCTTGGCGAATACGAACGACTGCTGGAAGCGCGCCGAGAGATCGCCCGGCAGCGAGGCCGGCGCGAAACGCCACTGGCTCATCGCCTTCTCGGCCGATTCGCCGAACGCGCCATTGCCGTCGCCGTCGGCGACGGCCGCGACGTCGCGCACCGTCCCGTCTGCGTTGAGGCTGAACTGCACGTCGACGCGCACGGGCTCCTTGACCTCGCGATAGTCAGGATAGCGCGGCGAGATCACATGGACCGGCACGAGGTGGCGCGCGCGCGCCGTCGACGTGCCGGCGGCGGGAGCAGCCGGCGCCTGCGAGGAAACGGCCGGCAGCACGGTGCTTCCGGTCGGCGCCGTCGAGGCGATGTTCGTGTGGACGTCGGCGACCGGCCCGATGCTGCGGATCGGCATGAACTCGTCGCCCGAGCCGAACGCGGGCCGCGGCAGCGCCTCGATCGAGATCGCGCGGAGCGGCTGTTCGTTTGCGACCGGACGCGCGACGGCGGGCTCGGCGACGCGCGCCAGTTTCGGCGTCGACAGGTTCACGCTCCACTTCGGCGGCTCGCGGAACGCGAAGCCGACGAGCAGCGCAGCGTCGGGACGCGGCAGCTTCTCGAGCAGCGCGTTCGCGCCGGCAGCCAGCGCGTCGAGATCCTTGCGGTCCGGACGCATCACGCTGATGCCGGCGAGCAGCACGGCGGCGGCGATGAGCAGCGTCAGGCCGAGCGTCGGTCGCGGCGCGGCGAGGCGCGGTGCCGGCACGTCGATGATGCGGCGCACGCGATCGAGCAAGAGACCGCCGGTCGCGGCGATCGCGATGCGCGGCATCGAAAGACGAAGCTCCTCGAGCGACGCGAGTGTCGCCGCGTACTCACGCGGCTCGCCTTTCGTGCGGCGCAGCACGAGGCGATCGCAGCAGACTTCGCGATCGTTGCGGACCTCGCGCGAAATCCAGTGCACGGCGGGGTGATAGAAGAGCAGCGTCTCGATCACGGCCTGCGCGAGATTCACGAGATGGTCGTAGCGGCGCAGGTGCCCGAGCTCGTGCGCAAGGATCAGCTCGATCTGCTGGCGCGGAAATCCGAGCGCGACGGCCGTCGGAATCAGGATCACGGGTTTGATCCAGCCGATCAGCGTCGGCGTGTCGATCTCGCTCGTGACGAGCACGCGCACCATGCGCACGAGGCCGAAACGGCGCAGGAGCGAGGCGAGCATGCGCTCGAGCTCGGAGCTCGGCTTTGCGCACTCTTCGGCAATGCGCTCGAGCGCCTGCCACTGGCGGAACGCGCGCCACGCCATGATGGCGACGCCGAGTACCCAGCTCAGCACGAGCCACGGCATGACCCAGTCGAGCCGGAAATCGGCGCCCGGCGCCGCGGCGACGGCCGTCGCGACGACCGCGTCGATGCCGGTCGGCTGCGCAGCCGCGGCCGACACGACGACGTTCGGATAGACGATCGCCAGCGTCAGCGGCGGGCACAGCGCGATCAGCGCGAGCGCCGCGAGGCCGGCCGCATAGCGCGCCTCGGCGCGGTCGGCCGGCACGAACAGACGCACCGCCGCGTAGCCGACAGCGATCACCGCGCCCTGCCAGAGGAAATGCAGCAGCGTCCAGCCCAGCGACTGGATCAGCGGAAACCAGTCCGCGAGATACGCATTGACAGGGCTCATTTGCGTGACCCCGGCTCGAGCTTGTTGAGCAGCGCGCGGATCTCGTCGAGCTCCTCGCGCGTGGCGCGCGGCCGCGAGCCGAGCGCATGCAGAACGAGTTGCGACGGCGACCCGTCGAACACGCGCTGGACCATGTCGGAGAGGAACCGCTTCTGCGTGCGCTCCTTGCTGACGGCCGCGCGGAACACGTGCGCGCGCTCGGAATCGTCGCGCTCGACGAGCCCCTTGCCGTGCATGATCTGCAGCAGCTTCAGCGCGGTCGTGTAGCCCGCGCCTTCATCGCGATAGAGCATCTCGTGCACGTCGCGCACGGTCGACGGACCACGTTCCCAGAGAACGTTGAGGATGCCGAGCTCGGCTTCGGTCGGCTTGGGGAGTTCTTCGATCTTCGCCACTGTGCTACCCCGCGAGGGTGTTGCGTGAATGCCATCCGTCCATCCGTGCCGGCGGCGCCTGGCCACCACGTCGCGGCGGCGTCCGGCCCGTCGCGGCACGGTCATGTGCGCACCCTATTCCCGCGCCCGGATCGAGTCAACGAGAAGGATCGTACTCGTCGCACTCGTCGCACCCGGCGGCGGTCCGCCGGACGGCATCAGTGGCCGTTGGGCTCGAGCGGCCGCGGTGCCGACGAGCCGACGCAGCCCGCGACAGCGCAGCCGCGACGCGTCCACTCGCCCATGACGTCCCGCGAGCCGCGGCGCGCTTCCTCTTCCTGCCCATAGGTGTGGCAGTTCGTCGTCCGGACGTGCGAGCCGAGCTTGGGCTTGTCCTCGCAGATCACGCGATCCCTGTCCCGGCGGGTCAGGATCGAGTTGATGACTTCCTGCTCGTTGAAGAGCTTGACCTTGTCGTCCTGCTTCATGTTCTCCACGCCGCCCGTCGCCGTGAACAGCGCATCCATGTCGGCAAGCGAGCGCTCGATCGTGGCGCGCTCCTGCGGCTTGACGTATTCGTAGCGGCCGCCCGCCTCCATCTCCTTGCGCACGTTATCGGCGACAGCCTGGAACTTCTCCTTGGTGTCGGCGTTGAAGGTTTTCTCGTGGTAGTTCTCTTTCGCCGCCGCGGCGCTCGCGGCGAGCGCGAGCACGGCCGCGACGACCGTCGCTTGCAGAAGGGTCCTGGTGCGCATGATGCCCCCGGGGACTGCTACGTTTTAGGTCCGGCCGAATCGTCGGCCGGACGGGAAGCGACGCTCAGCTGCCGCTCTTGAACTGCACGTTCTGGCGGTCCTGGATGAACTTCTGCGCCTCGCGCTGATCGCCTTCCATCTGGCGCGCGGTCTTGCAGGTCTTGACCGGGATGTGCGAGCCGACCGGCGCGACGCTCTGGCAGACGAGGCGATCGCCGTCGCGGTGAGCGAGGATCGCGTTGACCTGCTCCTGGTCGTTGAACATCTCGGTCTTGTCGGCATCGTTCATCTGCGCGACGCTGCCGTGCTTGTCCAGCAGCGCCGACATCGCGGCGAGCTTGCCCTGCACCGTCGTGCGCTCGTTGTCGGTGACGTGCTCGTAGCGGCCGCCGGCGCTCATTTCCTTCTGCACCCAGCCCGACACCGTCGCGAAGGTTTCCTTCGTATCGGCATTGACGGCCGGCGCTGGCTTGTCGGCCGCTGACGCGCTGACCGCGAACGCGACGAACAGGAGGCAGGCGGCCGCTACGTTCTTTTTCATTTCGAGACTCTCCGGCAGATGCAACGGGATCGGATTTGATGGAACTCGGCCGCACGAGGCGTGCCGGTGGGCAAAAATTAGCCTAAGGCCGGGCCGCCGTCAACGACTTCCTTCGTACATTGGACGTCGTATTTCACGGGGCGGCGACGTATCGGCTCGCGACAGCCGGTCTTGCGGCCGGGCGCCGTTTCAGGCCCGGCGTCGGACGCGCTTGGCCTTCGCCTTCCTGACGACGGCGCGCTGGCGCGCGCCTTCGGTCACCTGCTCGATGATCGCGCCGGCGACGTCGACGCCGGTCGCCGCCTCGATGCCTTCGAGCCCGGGCGAGGAATTGACCTCGAGCACGAGCGGCCCGCGACTCGAACGAAGGAGGTCGACACCGGCAACGCCGAGGCCCATGACGCGAGCGGCATGCAGCGAGATCTCCGACTCCTGCGGGGTCAGGATCACCGGGATGGCCGTGCCGCCGCGATGGAGGTTGGCGCGGAAATCGCCTTCGGGCGCCTG
>CALFNI010000364.1 GCA_937902695.1 uncultured Rhodanobacteraceae bacterium | reverse complement strand
TGGCTCTGGGGTTTTCGCAACCCCTGGCGCTGGAGCTTCGATCGCGAGACCGGCGACATGTGGATCGGCGACGTCGGCCAGGATCACTGGGAAGAAATCGACCTTCGCACGGCGGGATCGGGCGATCCGATCTACTACGGCTGGCACTGCATGGAAGGCACGTCGGTCTTCAACTCATCGCAAGTCTGCGCATCGCCGCTGCAACCGAACGTGCTGCCGCTGATCGAATACGACCACACCATCGAATCGCGCTGCGCGGTCACCGGCGGCTACCGCTATCGCGGACCGATCGCGCCGCTGCGCGGCATGTACATCTTCGCGGACTCGTGCTCGAGCGAGATCTTCTTCGCCAAGCCCGACGACGGCGGCGTCTGGACGTTCACGACGTGGCTGCAGGATCCGATCGGCTACGGCACGTTCTCGGGCTTCGGCGAGGACGAGGCCGGCAATCTCTATATCGCGAACACGAACGGCGGCCAGCACAAGGTCTACATGTTCCACTCCGACGTCGTCACGGTGACGCATGTCGTGACGCCGAGCGCCGGCGCTCACGGAGCGATCGCGCCCGATACGCCGCAGACCGTCGACGACGGCGCGATGACGGCGTTCACGCTGACGCCGGATGCGGGCTATGTGATCGGCGACGTGAGCGGGTGCGGCGGGTCGCTCGCGGGCAATGTCTATACGACGGGTGCGGTGACGGCCGATTGCGAGGTCGATGCGACGTTCGTCGTCGATCCGTCGGACGTGATCTTCCGCAACGGCTTCGAGTGAGCTCTTTTCCTGGAGCGTCGAACCGAGAATGCCCTCACCCCAGCCCTCTCCCGCAAGCGGGAGAGGGGGAAAAAAGGGGAGGGGTGCGTGGGGTTATTGCTGCCCCGGCGGCTGTTCCTTCAACGCAATCGCATTGATCCCGTTCTCACCGAGCGAACGCTTCGCGCTCTCGAGATCGCTCGCGCTCGCATACGGCCCGAGGCGCACGCGATGCCATTGCTTGCCGTTGACGGTCACCGGCTGCACGTTGGCCTGGAATCCGAGCAGCGCGAGCTTCGCCTTGATCTCGTCGGCGCCCTTCGCGTCGGGGTACGAGCCGGCCTGCAGGATGTAACGACCGCCCGATGCAGTCGCCGGTGCGACGCCCGGCGCCGGGGTCGCGGTCGCGCCCGGAGCCGCGTTCGCCGCACTCTTCGCCTGCTGTTCGGCGCGCGCCTTCTCGGTCAGCTCCGCGTCCGGAATCACGACCTCGTTCGCTTCGAGCACCTTGTAGAAGTCGTAGCTCTTCTTCGGCGGCTCCTTCCTGCCCGTGTCGGCGACGGCGGGCTCACTCGCCTGCGGCGCGGTGGCGGCCGGATTCGGCTGCGGCAGGTTCTTCTTGCGCAGGAGCGGCGCCCAGTCCTTGAACAGGACGAGCAGCATGAGCCCGACGCCGAGCAGGAGCCCGATGCCGACCCAGATCCACGCCGGCCACGATCTGCCGCCGCCGCCGCGCGTCGCCTGACGTCCCTTTCGTGCTGCCATTACATCCTCTCCGGGGCCGCGATGCCCAAAAGGTAGCAGCCGTTCACGCGCCACAACCACGTCGCGTACGCGCGCGTCAGGCGCGCGTCGCGGAGCGCCGCGTCGTCGACCAGGAACTGGATCGT
>CALFNI010000363.1 GCA_937902695.1 uncultured Rhodanobacteraceae bacterium | reverse complement strand
GGTCGGGAACGCGAAGATCGACGACTGCACGATCGGCGGCGCGACCGCGCCGAAATACTGCTCGCGGTCTTCGCCGAGGTGATTGAGGATCCAGCTGAGGTCCATCGCCGTCAGCGTTTCGCGGCCGCGTTCACGAGCTCGCGCGTCGCCGCGCCGATCTGCGCGTCGTTGAGCGCCATGTGCAGCGTCGCCTTGACGAGGCCGAGCTTGTTGCCGCAATCGAAGCGCGTGCCCTCGAACCGGTAAGCGAGCACCGGATGCTCGGCCAGCAGCATCTCGATCGCGTCGGTCAGCTGGATCTCGCCGCCCGCGCCGGGCGTGGTCTTCTCGAGCAGCTCGAAGATGCGACCCGGCAGCACGTAGCGGCCGACGATCGCGAGATTCGACGGCGCGACCGCCGGCTTCGGCTTCTCGACGACGAGCCTGATCTTCGCGGCGCGATCGGAGATCGGCGTCGCGTCGACGATGCCGTACTTGTGGGTGTCCTCGGGCGGCACTTCCTCGACCGCGATCACGCCGGCGTCTTCCTGCGCCGAAAGCTCGGCCATCTGCCGGAGCGCGCCGGCGCCCTTGCCGGTCCAGATCAGATCGTCCGGCAGGATCACCCCGAACGGCTCGTCGCCGACGACGGGCCTTGCGCACAGCACGGCATGACCGAGGCCGAGCGCTTCAGGCTGCGTGACGAACACGCAGCGCACGCCGCGCGGCAAGGTGCCCCTGACGAGCTCGAGCAGCGCGTCCTTGCCCGACTCGGCGAGCTTCGCCTCGAGCTCGTACGCCTTGTCGAAATAGTCGGCGATCGCGTGCTTGTACCGGTTCGTCACGAACACGAGCGTATCGGCGCCGGCATCGACGGCTTCGTCGACCGCGTACTGGATCAGCGGGCGATCGAGCACCGGCAGCATTTCCTTGGCGACGACCTTCGTCGCCGGCAGGAAACGCGTGCCGAGGCCGGCGACGGGGAAGACGACCTTGTGCAAACGTTTCTGCATTCGCGTTCCTTCAGGCAGTGCGCGAGCCGATCGGAATGACTTCCGCGGCGGGCGCGCGTTCATGAGCCGCAAACTCGGGCAACAGCTGGACGAGCACGCGCCGCAGCGTGTCCTCGTCGTACTCGCGCACGGCGGCCGTGGCCTGCTTCAGCTGCGCCGTCAGGATGCTCCACGACATGCTGCGCGGCTGCGCGAGGAAGATCTTCGCGTGCGTCGTGTCGCTGTAATTCTCGTGCGGGTGGAACAGCTCCTCGAAGAGCTTCTCGCCGGGGCGAAGGCCGGTGTAGACGATCGGGATATCCCCTTCGGACGATTTGCCGGCGAGGCGGATCATCTGCTCGGCGAGATCGCGGATGCGCACCGGCTCGCCCATGTCGAGCGCGAAGATCTCGCCGCCGTTGCCGAGCACGGCCGCCTGCAGGATCAGCTGGCAGGCCTCCGGGATCGTCATGAAATAGCGCGTGATCTCGGGATGCGTGACCGTCACCGGCCCGCCCGTGCGGATCTGCTCGCGGAAGCGCGGCACGACCGAGCCCGCCGAGTCGAGCACGTTGCCGAACCGTACCGTGATGAAGCGCGTCTTCGACTGGCTCGCGTAGTTCTGGCAGAAGATTTCGGCGACGCGCTTGCACGCGCCCATGACGCTGGTCGGATTGACCGCCTTGTCGGTCGAGATCAGCACGAAGCTGCCGGCGCCGTGCCGATCGGCGGCGCGCGCGACGACCTCGGTGCCGATCACGTTGTTGCGGAACGCTTCGCGCACCTGCTCCTGCAGCAGCGGGACATGCTTGTACGCCGCCGCGTGGAACACGATCGCCGGACGCGCCGACGCGAACACGCGCTCGCACGCGACGGCATCCGTGCAGTCGCCGAGCACCGCGTTGAACACGAGATCCGGATGCGCGCCGCGCAATTCCTGCTCGATCATGTAGAGGTTGTACTCGGACATGTCGAACACGGTCATCGATTCGGCGCCGAGCCGCGCGATCTGCCGGCAGAGCTCCGCGCCGATCGAGCCGCCGCCGCCGGTGATCAGCACGCGCTGGCCGGCGAGCTGGGTGCGGATCGCGGTCCAGTCGAGCTGCACGGGGTCCCGGCCGAGCAGGTCCTCGATCGCGACTTCCTTCAGCTCGTTGAAGCTCGCCCGGCCGGCGACCACGTCTTCGAGGCGCGGCACGGTGCGGAACGGCAGGTGGCAGCTCTCGCAGAGATCGACGGCGCGGCGCATCTGCGCCTTGTTCGCGGTCGGCATCGCGATGACGAGCAGCTCGGCCGCCGTCCCGCGCGCGAGCGCCGGCAGCTGATCGAGCGTGCCGAGCACCGGCACGCCGTGCAGGCGGCTGCCGCGCAGCGATGCGTCGTCGTCGAGGAAACCGACCGGCGTCTAGCGGTTGTCCCGGCGCAGGTCGCGCACGAGCGCCTCGCCGGCCTTGCCCGCGCCGAGCACGAGCACGCGCTGGCTCGGCGCGCGCGCGGAGAAATCGAGCCGGCTGTCCTTCCAGTAGCGATACAGCAGGCGCGGCGCGCCGAGCAGCACCGCGAGCACGAGCGGATACACGGTCAACACCGTGCGCGGCACGGTCTCGAGGCGGTTGTAGAGGAACAGCGTGATCGCGATCGCGAGCGCGCCGAGCACGGCCGCCTTCGCGATGTTCCAGAGATCGGGGAGGCTCGCGAAGCGCCAGAGGCCCTTGTAGAGACCCGTCCACCAGAAGATGACGCCTTGCGCCGCGAGCACGAAGAAGATCTCGGGCCCGAACCAGGCGACCGGTGGCGGATTGGCTTCGAGCGACCAGCGCAGGACGCTGACCGCGATCCACGCGATCCACACCATCAGCATGTCGTGCAGGACGACGGCGAGGCGAGGATGGATCGCGGCGATCAGGCTACGCACCGGCATGGCTTCTCCGCCGGTGCGCCGCGGCGAGGCAACGGCGCTTGCCGACGACCCAGACGACGACGCCGAGCGCATAGATCGCGGCGGCGGCGCCCAAGCCATTGCTTTCGCGCACCTCGATATTCGTGTTCGCGATCGGCATCCAGGCTCCCGGTGTCCGGTTGATCCACGCTACGACCGGCAAGGCGATCACGAGGTTCCATCCCATGTAGAGCGCGACGACGCCGGCATGACTGAAGCCGCTGCGGACGAGCCACTGGTAGAGGTGCTCGCGGTGCGCACTATACCAACGCCGGCCGCGCGCGATGCGCGAGACGAGCGTGCAGGTGGCGTCGGTCACGAACGCCGAGCAGAGCACGATGCCGCTCGCGAGCGCCGTGTCGGGGGCGCTCATCTGCCAGAGCACCGCGACCGCGATCAGGAGGCCGAGGACGCCGCTGCCGACGTCGCCCATGAATACGCGCGCGCGCGGGAAATTGAATGGAACGAAGCCGAGCGCCGCGGCGGCGAATACGAGAACCTCGCCCGCGTGCGGCTCGCCGACGCGGCGGCAGAGCAATGCCAGCGCGGCGAACACGAAGGTCGCCTGCGCGGCGAGGATGCCGTCGATGCCGTCCATGAAATTGTGCAGGTTGACGAACCAGACGATGCCGATCGCGACGAGCACGAGCGAAATCCAGACGGTCGCGACGGACGTCGCGAAGCGCGCCTCGACCGCGTCGGGGACGAGCGCGACCGCGGCGATCACGGGCATCAGGAAGACCAGCGCCGCGACGCAGTGCGCGGCGAACCTTGCGCGCGCCGGGAGGCCGCGATGGTCGTCGATCCATCCGGCGGCGGCCACGATCAGGATCGCGCTCGCCAGCGTGACGCCGGCGCCGATCGACGTCGGTGGCCTCAGCAGCGCGGGAATGCACGCGCAGACGAGCACGGCGACGACGATGCCGATGCCGCCGCCGCGCGGCGTCGGCGTCGAATGCGAGCGGCGCATGCCGGGCTCGTCGATGAGCCGGCGCCGTCGCGCATAGCCGATCGCAAGCCAAGTCGACGTCGCCGAGACCGCAACTGCCGCGAGCGCCACGAGGATCCAGAACGACCAGGGCCAGGCCAGCCGATCCACGCGGCTATTCGCCCACGACGCCGTGGATCGGCCGCACCGTGCCCCAGTTCTTGCAGCTCGGGCACTGCCAGTGGTGCGCCTTGGCGCCGAAACCGCACTGGCTGCAGCGATACATCGCCTTGCCTTCGACCAGCTTGCGGGTCAGGTCGCGCAGGATCAGGAAGTTCTCGCGCGCCTCGCCGCGCGCGGTGTGCAGGTTCACGTCGATGAGGGCCATCAGGGCGCGCACCGACGGTCGCTGTCGCAGGATGCGGTTGAGGAAGTCGACCGCGACGACTTCACCGCGCGTGCTCGCATACATCTTCGCCAGCGCGAGAACCGGCGAAACGCCCTGGTAGCGCTCGGTGATGCCGAGCAGGAATTCCTCGGCGCGCTGCATGCGCTGGGCGCGGGCGTAGCAGTCGAGCAGCGGCGAGAGGATTTCCGGCACATAGTCCACGTCCAGCTCGGCGACGCGCTCGAAAGCGCCGATCGCGGCATCGATGTTGCCGGCGGCGGCCTCGATATGGCCCTCGATCATGCTCGCGCGCACGCAGTCGGGCTGCACCGCGAATGCGTCGGCGACGCGCGCCCTCGCCTCTTCGGACGCGTCCTGTGCGCGCGCCTGCTCGGCAAGTTCGCAGTAGAACTGCGCGATGATGGCCGACTGCGATTCGCCACTGGCCTGTTCCAGGCGCTGCGCATGCTCGATCGCCTGGCCCCAGTCGCGCTCGTGCTGGTAGATGCCGATCAGGTGGCGCAGCGCGGACGGCGCCAGTGCGTCCATCGCCACCAGGTCGGTGAACAGCGTCTCGGCACGGTCGAGCAGGCCCGGGTGCCCTTCGTCGTCGGGCCGTATCTCTTCGG
>CALFNI010000362.1 GCA_937902695.1 uncultured Rhodanobacteraceae bacterium | reverse complement strand
ATCGGTCATCTGCAGGAGTTGCTGCCGCTCGGGCGGTTCCAGCGGCAGCGCCTCGGCGAGGCGGAAGCCGACCCAGCTCGCGTTGTCGTAGCAGGCGCGCTCGGCTTTGGCGAACGGGCCGCCGGCCTTCTCGATCAGGCGCTCGAGGATCGTCGCGAGCAGGCCGTGCTCGGGCGGCACCGGCACGATGGGCTCGTCCGGCCAGAAGCGCACTTCGCCATGCACGAGCCCGTTGTCGCGCACGCGCGTCGAGGTGACCTGGAAGCGCGCGCCCCCTTCGGCCGCGATGCCGAGCAGGCCATCGGGCAGCGTGTAGAAATCGGTAATCTGCGCGACCGTGCCGACGGCGGCCGGCAGCGCCGGCTCGCCCGCTTCGCGGCCCTGCAGGATCAGGCAAACCCCGAAACCGCAGCTTCGGCGCGCGCAGTCGCGCACGAGGTCGAGATAGCGCTGCTCGAAGATGCGCAGCGCAAGCGGCCCGCCGGGGAACAGCACGCAGGACAGCGGAAACAGCGGAAGATCGGTCAGCGCCACCAAGATCAGTTTAGACCGCGCCGCGACAGGTGCCTACCGTCGCCGGTCAGCCCGCCGCGTCGCCGAGCGCGGCGACGAAACGCCGCGGCGCGCCCTCGAAGCCGCCGTTCGACATGAAGACGACGTGGTCGCCCGCGTGCGCTTCGGCGCGCAGCACGGCGATCAGCGAATCGACCGTCGGCGCGGTCTTGCCGCGTCCGCCGAGCGCGCCGACGACGCGGTCCGCGTCCCACGGCAATTCGGCGCGTTTCAGGAACACGACCGAATCGGCGTCGGCAAGCGAGGGCGCCAGCTCGTCCGCGTGCGCGCCCATGCGCATCGAGTTCGAGCGCGGCTCCATGCCGACGAGGATGCGCGCATCGCCCACGCGCGCGCGAAGGCCGGCGAGCGTCGTCGCGATCGCGGTCGGATGGTGCGCGAAGTCGTCGTAGACGCGCACGCCGGCGACGTCGCCGACGAGCTCCATGCGCCGCGCGACGCTTTGAAACGTGGCGAGCGACGGCAGTGCCGCGGCGACATCGACGCCGGCCGCGTGCGCGGCGACGAGCGCGGCGAGCGCGTTCATGACGTTGTGGCGTCCGGTGAGATTCCATTGCGCCGTGCCGATCTCGCGACCGCGATGCGAGACGACGAACGCCGAACCGTCGGCGACGGCGAGGCGCGCGCGCCAGTCGCCGGCGTCGATGCCGAACGTCTCGACCGGCGTCCAGGCGCCCATCGCGAGCACGTCGGCGAGCCGCGCGTCTTCGGCGTTGACGACGAGCGCGCCGTTCCGCGGCACCGTGCGCACCAGATGATGAAACTGGCGCTGGATCGCGGCGACGTCGGGAAAGATGTCGGCGTGGTCGTATTCGAGGTTGTTGAGGATCGCGATCGTCGGACGGTAATGGACGAACTTGGAGCGCTTGTCGAAGAACGCGGTGTCGTATTCGTCGGCTTCGATGACGAAATCCTCGGCCGGAGGCCGAGGCGATCGTCCCTCGCCCGCTCCGCGGGAGAGGGGGGGACCGTCGGCGGACGCCGACGGTGGGGTGAGGGCACGCCGAGCCGACGCAGCTGCTCGTGTTCCGCCGAGTCGCGCCGAAATGCCGAAGTTCGCCGGCACGCCGCCGACGAGGAAGCCCGGATTGCGGCCTTGCGCTTGGAGGATCCACGCGAGCAGCGAGGTCGTCGTGGTCTTGCCGTGCGTACCGGCGACGGCGAGCACGCGCCGATCGGCGAGCAGCTTCTCGCCGAGCCACTGCGGGCCCGACACGTAGCGAAGGCGCGCATCGAGCATCGCTTCGATCATCGCGTTGCCGCGCGAGAGCGCATTGCCGACGACGACGAGGTCGGGTGCGGGCTCGAAACGCTTCGGATCCCAGCCCGACTGGAGCGCGATGCCGAGCGCTTCGAGCTGCGTCGACATCGGCGGGTAGACGTTCGCGTCGGAGCCTTCGACGGTGTGGCCGAGCTCGCGCGCGAGCGCGGCAATGCCGCCCATGAACGTGCCGCAGATGCCGAGGATGTGGAGTTTCAAGGTGTATTGCTCATGCAGGTCCCCCTCTCCCGCTTGCGGGAGAGGGCCGGGGTGAGGGCAATCGTGTGAAAGCGCATCGCGCGCCTGCCCTCACCCTACCCTCTCCCGCGAGCGGGAGAGGGGAAAAAGATGGGATTCATCCGGCCGCATCGAACAGCGCGTGCCCGAGCGCCCAGTCGGCGATCGTCCACGCGAGCGCGAGCGCGACGCCGAGCCCGAACGGCGCATCGAGCGCGCGGCGGATGATGTGCGCGTCGACGAGCACGCTCCAGACGAAGACGGCGAACGTCGCCCAGACGAGCAGCGTCTGCAGCGGCGTCAGCTGCGCATCGCCCGGCATCGGGCGGGCGAGCGTCGCGAGCGGCAGCACGAGCAGCGAGAACACGATGCCGCATGCGACGAGCGCGCTGGCGGTCTGCACGTAGCGGTTGCCGAGCTGGCGCACCGCGAGCGCGATCCAGCAGAGCGCGAGCACGAGCGTCGTCGAGACGAGCGAGCGCGCCAGCGCATCGTGACCGCCGAGCACGCGCTCGGTGAGTAGATCGAGCCCCGTGCTCGCGCCGATCAGCACGACCAGAAGCCGCCTCGAATACGGCATGTCCTCCGGCCCGCGGCGCAGCTGACAGATGTCGCGCACGAGGATCGCGAGCCGGGCCAGTGGGGATTCGTAATCGTTCATGTCGTCACCGCGCCGACGCGCGACGGACGGGTCCGCGCTGTTTTCGGGAGACCGCGTGCGCGAAGCCGAAGCCGGATCGCGCTCAGGCACCGGTGAGCTCGCCGGGAAGCGCGGCGAGAATGCGCTTGAACACCGCATCGACGTCGCCGACGCCATCGACGATGCGAAGGCGTCCGATCGTGCCGAAGTGCTCGGCGACCGGCGCGGTCTGTTCGGCGTAGACGCGCAGACGCTCGCGCACGGTTTCGGGCGTGTCGTCCTTGCGGCCCTCGGCGGCCGCGCGTCCGGCGATGCGGTCGACGATCAGCTCGCTCGGCACCTTGAGCTTGACCGCGATGTCGAGCGGCTGGCCGATGCGCGCGAGGAGTCTTTCGAGCGCTTCGCACTGGGCGACGTTGCGCGGGTAGCCGTCGAGGATGAAGCCGCCGTCCGCATCGGGCTGCGTGATGCGCTCCTCGAGCATGCCGAGCACGATGTCGTCGGAGACGAGCTTGCCGGCCTCCATGACCGCCTTGGCCTTGAGGCCGAGCGGCGTGCCCGCCTTGACGGCCGCACGCAACAGATCGCCCGTCGAGATGTGCGGCACCTTGAGCGCAGCCTTCAGCATCGCGGCCTGGGTGCCCTTGCCCGAGCCGGGTGCCCCGAGTAAGACGAGTCGCATGTGGCTCCAATGCGGCCGCCGCGCCGCTGAGGCTAGACTTGTGATCCTTCCAAGCAACGCTAGCCGCTGGCCGGAAACGTGTCAAACGACGTCAATCGGGAGATTTATGGCTAAAGGCAACCTCTTGTACGCGCAATCGGGCGGCGTCACCGCGGTCATCAACGCGAGCGCGGCCGGTGTCATCGAAACGGCACGCAAAAAGGGCGTGCGCGTCCTCGCCGCCCGCAACGGCATCATCGGCGCGCTGCGCGAAGACCTCATTGACACGACGAAGGAATCGACGGCGGCGATTGCGGCGTTACGCCGCACCCCGGGCGGCGCGTTCGGCTCGTGCCGTTACAAATTGAAGTCGATCGAGACCAGTCGCGCGCAGTACGAGCGCCTGATCGAGGTGTTCAAGGCGCACGACATCCGCTGGTTTCTCTATAACGGCGGCAACGATTCGGCCGACACCGCCCTCAAGATCTCGCAGATCGGCAAGGCGCTCGGCTACCCGATCGCGACGATCGGCGTGCCGAAGACCGTCGACAACGACCTCGCCGTGACGGACTGCTGCCCCGGGTTCGGCTCGGTCGCGAAGTACACGGCGATCTCGGTGCAGGAGGCGAGCCTCGATGTCGAGTCGATGTGCGAGTCGTCGACCAAGGTATTCGTGATCGAGGTCATGGGCCGCCATGCGGGCTGGATCGCGGCCGCGGCCGGGCTCGCGGCACGCAAGGCCGGCGAGCCGCCGCACGTGATCCTGTTTCCGGAAATCGCGTTCGACGAGGACCGGTTCCTCGCGCGCGTGAAGGCGACGGTCGAGCGCGTCGGCTATTGCACGGTCGTCGTGTCCGAGGGCGTCAGGAACGCGGCGGGCCAGTTCCTCGCCGAGGCCGGGACGCGCGATGCGTTCGGGCACACGCAGCTCGGGGGTGCCGCGCCGGTGATCGCGCAGCTCGTGAAATCGAAGCTCGGCTACAAGTACCACTGGGCGCTGCCGGATTACCTGCAGCGCTCGGCGCGGCATCTCGCGTCGAAGGTCGATGCGGAGCAGGCCTACGCAGTCGGCAAGGCGGCGGTCGAGTACGCGATGAAGGGCCAGAACGCGGTGATGCCGGTCATCGTGCGGACGTCGGATACGCCGTATCGCTGGAAGATCGAGTCGGCGCCGCTCGAAAAGATCGCGAACCACGAGAAGAAGCTGCCGCCGTCGTACATCACGAAGGACGGCTACGGGATCACGGCGGCCGCGCGGAAATACTTGGGGCCGCTGATCCGTGGCGAGGATCCGCCGAAGTACGGCAAGGACGGGATTCCGGACTACGTCAGGCTCAAGAACGTGCGCTTGAAGAAGAAGCTCCCGAAGTACTCGATCGAGGACAAGTAGGGCGCGACTTTCCCTCCCGCCCGCCCGCGGTTCCCCCTCTCCCGCTTGCGGGAGAGGGCTGGGGTGAGGGCACGCTGGTTCGCCGCCTCAAGAGCGCCCTCATCCGCCTTCGGCACCTTCTCCCGCAAGCGGGAGAAGGGAAAACGTGGTGCTGCACCGCCGCAGTGCGCGATTTCTCGCCACGTGGCTATACTCGGCGCGGGTTTCCCGCTTTCGTTACCAATTTCCTGCGTCTCACGGGAGGGTTCGATGCTGTTCCAGCAATACGGGCTTCTGATCGCGCTCATCTGCGCGGTCCTGGCGATTCTCTACGGTGTCTGGTCGATCCGCTGGATCCTGGCCAAGCCGGCCGGCAACGAGCGCATGCAGCAGATCGCGGCCGCGATCCAGGAAGGCGCGCGCGCGTATCTCAACCGCCAGTACACGACGATCGCGATCGTCGGCGTGGTGCTGCTCGTCGTGATCGGCTTCGCGCTCGACTGGGGCACGGCGATCGGCTTTGCGATCG
Source organism: uncultured Rhodanobacteraceae bacterium (assembly GCA_937902695.1). Lineage (GTDB taxonomy): Bacteria > Pseudomonadota > Gammaproteobacteria > Xanthomonadales > Rhodanobacteraceae > Dokdonella_A. Next base: position 1,610 of record CALFNI010000362.1, on the reverse strand, counting down.
GCGCGATCCTCTCGGGCCTGACCGGCTACATCGGCATGAACATCTCGGTGCGCGCCAACGTGCGCACGGCCGAGGCGGCGCGCTCGGGCATTCCGGCGGCGCTCGCGGTCGCGTTCCGCGGCGGCGCGATCACCGGCATGCTCGTCGTCGGCCTTGCGCTCCTCGGCGTCGCGGGCTATTTCATCGTGCTGACGCACCACGCGGGCTACACGCAGGATGGCGCGCTGCACGCGCTCGTCGGCCTCGCGTTCGGCTCCTCGCTGATCTCGATCTTCGCGCGCCTCGGCGGCGGCATCTTCACGAAGGGCGCCGACGTCGGCGCCGACCTCGTCGGCAAGGTCGAGGCCGGCATCCCCGAGGACGACCCGCGCAACCCGGCGGTGATCGCGGACAACGTCGGCGACAACGTCGGCGACTGCGCCGGCATGGCGGCGGACCTCTTCGAAACCTACGCGGTCACGCTGATCGCGACGATGCTGCTCGGCGGCGTCATGGCGACCGACGCGGGCCCGAACGGCGTGCTCTATCCGCTCGTGCTCGGCGGCGTCTCGATCATCGCGTCGATCATCGGCACGTTCTTCGTGAAGACGAGCAGCGGCGGCAAGATCATGAACGCGCTCTACAAGGGCGTGATCGTCTCGGCCGTGCTCGCGCTGATCGCGTTCATTCCGGTCACGCAGCAGCTGATGGCGAGCTCGACGTACGGCGTCTGGAACATCTTCGGCTGCGCGGTCATCGGCCTCGTGCTGACCGGCGCGATGGTCTGGATCACCGAGTACTACACGGCGACCGAGTTCGCGCCGGTGCGTCATGTCGCCAAGGCGTCGACGACGGGCCACGCGACGAACATCATCGCGGGCCTCGGCATCTCGATGAAGTCGACTGCACTGCCGGTGCTCGCGGTGTGCGCCGCGATCTGGGGCGCGTATCACCTCGCGGGCCTCTACGGCATCGCCATCGCGGCGACCGCGATGCTGTCGATGACCGGCATGATCGTCGCGCTCGACGCCTACGGCCCGATCACCGACAACGCCGGCGGCATCGCCGAAATGGCCGACCTGCCCAAGAGCGTGCGCGACATCACCGACCCGCTCGACGCGGTCGGCAACACCACGAAGGCGGTGACCAAGGGCTACGCGATCGGCTCGGCCGGCCTCGCCGCGCTGGTTCTTTTTGCCGACTACACGCACAAGCTCGGCGCCGAGCATCCGGACCAGATCTTCACGTTCGATCTCTCGAACCATCTCGTCATCATCGGCCTCCTGATCGGCGGATTGATCCCGTTCCTGTTCGCGTCGATGGCGATGGAAGCGGTCGGCCGCGCGGCCGGCAGCGTCGTCGAGGAAGTGCGACGCCAGTTCCGCGAGATCTCCGGCATCATGGAAGGCAAGACCAAGCCCGACTACTCCCGCGCGGTCGACATGCTGACCAAGGCGGCGATCAAGGAAATGATGATTCCGTCGATCCTGCCGGTGCTGGTGCCGATCGTCGTCGCGTTCGGCTTCAAATACCTCGCGGGCGGCACGCTCGCCGGCGCGCAGGCGCTCGGCGGCGTCCTGATCGGCACGATCGTGACCGGCCTCTTCGTCGCGATCTCGATGACCACCGGC
>CALFNI010000361.1 GCA_937902695.1 uncultured Rhodanobacteraceae bacterium | reverse complement strand
GTGCGCGACGTAATGGGGCGGAATCGGATCGCCCGTCTTAGGATCGATCTGGAATCCGGAATAGTTCGGATGGCGGATGCCGACCTGCAGCGATTTGCCGTCGTCGGCCGAGCGGAAGCGCACGTCGCCGACCTTGCCCTCGCCGGAAGCCGCCGGCGGCGCCGAGCAGCCGCCTTCCGCGCGCACCCAGGCGCTGCGCATCTCGAGCTTGCCGTCGATCGTCTCGGCGACGGCGCGCACGGCCGTGGCGCGGTCGACGCGGACGCGGAAATCGATCTCGGAGATCGGCTGGCCGGCGCCGATGTCGAGCGTCGCGACGACCGGCGACGGATTGTTGTCGATGAAGAGCCGGAGCGCCTTGATCCTGCCGCGCGCGCCATCGCCGAAGTGCAGCGAGACCGGTGTCGCCGCGGGGTCGGGCGTGCTGCCCGGCGCTTCGACGTGCATGAAGCCTTCGTCGACTTCGCCGAGCTCGCGGTTCGCGTAGTAGTGCGCGCGCAGGAGGCTCCACGCGCCGCCGGGTGCCGTCTCGGCGGCGGATGCGTGCGCACCGGCAAGCGCGCCGAGCGCGCCGAGTGCCAGGAGTCGAATCGATCGCGACATGCGGGGAATCCGTGGTTCGCGCAGCGTCGATTTCGACGATACGCCGCACGTCGCGCAGTGTCCACGGATCAGCCGGCGCGCGCCTCGGCGAACGCGCCGCGGGCCGCATCGAGCGTCGCCGCGATGATGTCCTCGGTGTGCGCGATCGAGACGAATCCGGCCTCGAACGCGGACGGCGCGAGATAGACGCCGCGCGTCAGCATGCCGTGGAAGAAGCGGTTGAACATCGCGACGTCGCAATGCGTGGCCTGAGCATAGCTCTCGACCTTCTCGTCGGTGAAGAAGAGGCCGAACATGCCGCAGACACGGTTCGTGGTCATCGCGACGCCGGCTTCGACGGCCGCCGCGGCGAACGTGTCGGCGAGGAGACGCGTGCGCCGGTCGAGCTCTTCGTAGAACCCGGGCGCCTGGACGAGGTCGAGCATCGCGAGTCCCGCGGCCATCGCGACGGGATTCCCGGAGAGCGTGCCGGCCTGGTAAACCGGCCCCGCGGGCGAGATCTTCTGCATGATCTCGCGGCGCCCGCCGTACGCGCCGACCGGCATGCCGCCGCCGATGATCTTGCCGAACGTCGTGAGATCGGGCGTGATGCCGTAGAGCGCCTGCGCGCCGCCGAGCGCGACGCGAAATCCGGTCATGACCTCGTCGAAGATCAGCAGCGCGCCGTGCCGCGTGCAGAGCTCGCGCAGCGCCGCGAGGTAGCCGTCGCGCGGCAGGATCAAGTTCATGTTGCCGGCGATCGGCTCGATGATCAGCGCGGCGATCTCCTCGCCGACTTCGGCGAAGAGTTTCTTCGCGGCGTCGAGATCGTTGTAGGGAATCGTCAGCGTGAGATCGGCGAGCGCCTTGGGCACGCCGGGCGACGTCGGCGTGCCGAACGTCAGCGCGCCGGAGCCTGCCTTGACGAGAAACGCATCGCCGTGGCCGTGATAGCAGCCTTCGAACTTCACGATGCGCGAGCGGCCCGTGTAGCCGCGCGCGAGGCGGATCGCCGACATCGTCGCTTCGGTGCCGGAGTTGACCATGCGCACGACCTCGATCGAGGGCACGAGCCTGGCGATCGTCTCGGCCATCGTGACTTCGGCCGGGCAGGGCGTGCCGAACGAAAGGCCGTCCTGGATCGCGCGCATCACAGCGGCGCGCACGTGCGGGTGGTTGTGGCCGGCGACCATCGGGCCCCACGAGCCGACGTAGTCGATGTAGCGCTTGCCTTCGACGTCGACGAGATAGGCGCCGTCGGCGCGCGCGGTGAAGAACGGCTCGCCGCCGACCGATTTGAAGGCGCGCACGGGCGAGTTGACCCCGCCGGGCATGCGTTCGAGGGCGCGCTGGAAGAGCTCGTGGTTGGTCGTCATGTTGCGGTTATCCGATCCGGGGTATCAGAAGATTGAACCACGAAGGACACGAAGAACACGAAGCAAAGGTCGAGCAAAGACGGATTTGATTCCTTCGTGTTCTTCGTGTTCTTCGTGTTCTTCGTGGTTCAATCTTTGTCTGGGACATTTTCGTATGAACCGGCCGCATCGAACAGCGCGGCAAAAGATCGCGCCGCGCCGCGCACGTCGCGCGCACCAAAGACCACCGAAATCACCGCGAGATAATTCGCGCCGGCTTCGATCAGCGCCGCACCGTTCGCGGCCGTGATGCCGCCGATCGCGACGAGCGGCACGCCGAGCGGTTTCGCGTCCCGCAGCAATGCCGGCGTCGCCTCGCGCGCATGCGGCTTCGTCGGCGAAGCGAAAAACGCACCGAACGCGAGGTAGTCGGCGCCGGCGGCCGCCAGCGCCCGCGCGCGTTCGATGGAGTCGTAGCACGACACGCCGACGATCGCGCACGGCCCGAGCGCCTGGCGCGCGCTCGCGACGTCGGCGTCGTGCTCGCCGAGATGCACGCCCATCGCGCCGCCCGCGAGCGCGAGGTCGACGTCGTCGTTGACGACCAGCGCGATGCGCCTGCGTGCGCAAAGTGCGGCGAGCGCACGCGCTTCGGCGAGACGGCGCGCCGCGTCGCCGGTCTTGTCGCGGTATTGCAGCAGCACGGCGCCGCCGTCGATCGCGGCCTCGCACGCGGCGAGGAGGTCGTCGCGCGGGCCATTCGTGATCGCGTAGAGGCCGTTTCGTGTCAGGAGCGGGTGTGCCATTGCGCGAGTTTAACGTCGTCGTCGCGGTCCGAATCGGATGCGTTGCCGACAATGACTTCCATGAAACGCCTGCTCTCGACATTCGCGCTCGTATTCGCGGCCGATGTGGCCCACGCCGCCGTGCAGGCGCCGGCGCTGAAGTGGGCCTACGGCGGCTGCTTCGCGTCGTGGTGCCAGACCGGCTGGTACAGCTCGCCGGCGGTCGTCGACATCGACGGCGACGGCACGCTCGACGTCGTTGCGGGTTCGTACGATGTCGTCGCGCTGAAGGGCAGCGACGGCACGCTGCTCTGGCGCGGCGCGAGCGAAGACCGCGTCTGGCCCGGCATCGCGATCGGCGACCTCGACCACGACGGCCGCGTCGCGATCGTCGTCGGCCGCAGCGGACCGGGCGTCACGGTCTACGACCTAGACGGCAGCGTGCGCAGCGGCTGGCCCGTGACGCCGTTCGCCGGCGGCGAGGTGCGCTCGCTCGCGCTGGCCGATCTCGATCGCGACGGCAGGCTCCATGTCGTCGTCGGCGATGCGGCGGGCGTCTCGTCGAACTACGTCGACGTGCTCGCGCCGAACGGCGCGACGCGACCGGGCTGGCCCGCGCGACGCTCGTCCGATCCGGGCTACGGCGCGGGCATGTACAACGAAAACCTCGCCATCGCCGACCTCGACGGCGACGGCTATCCCGAAATCTACGCGCCGACCGACACGCATTACGTGAACGCATTCGACCGCAACGGCAACGAGATCCGCGCGAACGCGATCTACGGCACGAGCAGCGACGGGCTCGGGCCGAAGGTCTGGGCCGAGGTCGGCGTCAACGTCGATCAGGCCGCCGACCTGCGCGGCTACACGAATTGCGACACGGAGCGGCGTCCGAACTTCGCGAGCTCGGCGCCGGCGATCGCGGATGTCGACGGCGATCGCACGCCCGAGCTCGTCCTGCCGGGCAATGTCTATGACTGCAGCACCGATCCGTACACCGATCTCTACTACGACGTCTGGCTTCTGAAAAGCGATCGCACGCGCTGGGCCGCGTCCGGGTTCGACTGGACGGTCATTCCGGCGCAGGCGGCGAGCGGCGCGCCGCTGTCGGAGAACTACGACGTGATCCAGAACATCGCGGCGAATGCGGTCGTCGCCGATCTCGATCGCGACGGCGCGCAGGAAATCCTGCTGCCGAGCTACGACGGCAAGCTGCACGCGTGGTGGCTCGACAAGACCGAGCACGCCGCGTGGCCGTTCGTGGTTCCGGGCAGCGGGTTCCATTTTGCCTCCGAACCCGTCGTCGCCGACCTCGACGGCGACGGCTCGCCCGAGGTCCTCTTCGCGAGCTGGGGCGAAAACGACAACGGCGAGGCCGGAAAGCTCTTCGTGCTCGACGCCCAGGGCCATCAGCTCTTCGCGGTGGACCTGCCGGCGCCGCGCGGCGGCACGTGGAGCGGCGGGCTCGCCGCGCCGACGCTCGCCGACATCGACGGCGACGGCGAGCTCGAAGCGGTCGTCCAGACGGTCGACGCCGGCGTCGTCGCGTACGACCTGCCGGGCACGCGTCACGCGCAGACGCTCTGGCCGACCGGGCGCGGCAGCCTGCTGCGCGCGGGCGTTGCGTACAACGCGCGCCTCTTCGCGAGCGGTTTAGGCGCCTGACCGGCTTTGGACACCCGCGACTTGGATCGGCGCCGCGCGGCTGCGACAAT
>CALFNI010000360.1 GCA_937902695.1 uncultured Rhodanobacteraceae bacterium | reverse complement strand
TGACGCCGCCGAGCGAGGCGGCCTTGCCGCGCGTGCCGGCGCCGGCGACCTGGCGCTCCATGATCTGGTCGAGCTCGATCAGCGCGCTCGGCTGCACGCCGTCGAGCGTCGCGATGCGCATGACGACTTCGCTGCGAAGCTGCATCGGAAGGTTCGCGAGCACTTCGCCGGCGTGGCCGCAGTCGAGATGCGCGAGCACGATCGCGATGATCTGCGGATGCTCGCCGCCGATCAGCTCGGCGATCGTGCGCCCGTCCATCCATTTCAGCGCCTCGATTCTCTTCGAGCCGCGATTGACCAGGATGCGGTCGAGCAAGCCGCCCGCCTTCTCCTCGCCGAGCGCTGCCGTCAGCATGTTGCGCACGTAGTCTTCGGTGCCGATGCCGAACGAGGTCTGCTTGCCGAGGCTGCCGGTGAACGCGTCGAGCACGGCATCGGCGTCGTCGCGCGAGACGTTCTTCAGCGTCGCCATCGCGGTGCCGATCGCCTGCACTTCGCGCGCGTCCATGTGTTTCAGGACGGCCGCGGCGTCCTGCTCGCCGAGCGAGAGCAGCAATACCGACGCGCGCTGCGCACCGGTGAGCTTCTGCGGATCAGCCATCTTCGCCCACCCACGTCTTGACGACCTGCGCGACCTGCTTGGGATCCTGGCTCGCGACGCGCTTGGCGAGCTCGACTTTCTGCTCGAAGCCGAGCGGCGCGGTGCCTGGCGCGCTGACGCGCCCGCCGAGCGTCAGCGTGTCGGCGACGGGATCGAGCCCGCCGCCGGCCGCGGCGAGCGCAAGCTGCTGCGCGCGCGAGGGGCCGACGAGATTGCGGAACAGCGGGCGCAGCACGATCAGGATCAGACCCAGCGCGAGCAGCGCGCCGATGCCCTGCTTGACGATTTCGCGCACGGTCGGCTGCTGCCAGAGCGGGACGCTGACCGGCTCGAGATCGGGCGCGCTCTGGAACGGCGCGTTGACGACGCTGACGTTGTCGCCGCGCTTCTCGTCGAAGCCGACCGCGTTCCTGACGAGCAGCGTCATCTGGTCGAGCTCGTCCTTCGTGAACGGCGTCGAGACCGGCTTGCCCTTGTCGTCGAGCGAGGTCTTGTTGTCGAGCGCGACCGCGACGGTCAGGCGGTTGACCTGGCCGACCGGCTCGCGCGTGTGGCTGATCGTGCGGTCGACTTCGTAGTTGCGCGTGGCGCTCTGCGAGATCTCGCCGTTGTCCTTCTGCGTGGCGGCAGTCGCATCGGCCGGACCGCCCTTCGGATTCGCGGCCGTCGGCTGCGCCGGCGCGTTCGGCGGCTGGTTCGAGAGCGCGCCGGGAACGCCGCTCGCCGGCGCGTCGGCCCGGCGCTCGCTCGCGCTCTGCTCGCTGCGCAGCGTCGTCTTCTGCGGGTCGAAGTTCTCGGATGTCTTTTCGGTCTCGGTGAAATCCATCTGCGCGAACACCTGCGCGCGCACGTGGCCGGCGCCGACGAGCGGCGTCAGCAGCTCCTCGACGCGACCGGCATAGGCGGTTTCGATCTGGCGCACGAGACGGAAGCGCGCATCGCTGACGGCGGTGTCGCTGCCGAGGTCGGACGAGGTGAGCAGCTGGCCGCTCTGGTCGATCACCTGAACGCGCGACGGATCGAGCTCCGGCACGCTCGCGGCGACGAGATGCACGATCGCGCCGACCTGCGATGCGTCGAGCTGGCGGCCGGGATAGAGCGAAAGCATCACCGACGCGCTCGCCTGCATGCGGTCGCGGATGAACGCCGACGACTTCGGCAACGCGAGATGCACGCGCGCCGACTTGACCGACTGCAGGTTCGAGATCGTCGACGAAAGATCGTTCTCCAGCATCTGCTGGTAGCGCGCCTTCTCGGCAAGCTCGCTCATGCCGAACGGATTCTGCGCATCGGCGCCGGCGTCGCCGGCGGACGTGCCGCCGCGCGGCAGGCCTTGCGCGGCGAGCTTGAGGCGCACGTTCGAGGTTTCGTTGGCGTTGACGAAGATCGACGTGCCGCCGTTGCCGAGCTGATAATCGATGTTCGACGACTGCAGCGCCTGCACGACCTGCGCGGCGTCCTTCTCGTCGAGGTTCGCGTACAGCAGCGAATAATTCGGGGCGCGCGACCACATGACGATCGCAATGCCGATCGCGACCGCCGCGGCGATGCCGAGCAGCAGCAGCGCCTGGCGCGCACCCGGTATCCGCGCGAGATCGAAGCGCGGCGGCGCTTGCGTCGCGTTCTGCGGCAGGTTTATCACGGCTTCCATCGGATTGCTCATGGGGATGCTGAGATTCGGGATTCGGGATTCGTAACAGCGCAGCTCGACTTATAGGGTCAGGTTTTCGTCATCGGGTACGTTCTTCTACGAATCCCGAATCACCAATCCCGAATCCCGGCTCTTTAAACCTGCATGTTCATGATGTCCTTGTACGCATCGACCAGCTTGTTGCGCACTTCGGTGACGGCGCGGAACGAAAGATCCGCGCGCTGCAGCGCGACCATCACGCTGCCGATGTCGGTGCCGGGATCTCCGCGCTCGAACTTGTCGGCGAGCGCGTTGGCGGTGTTCTGCGAGGCGGCGACGCCGTCGATCGATTTCCTGAGCAGGCTGCCGAAGTCGGCGCTGCGTTCGGTCGCGACCGGGGCGCGCGGCTGCAGGCGCGCCTGCTCGCCGAGCGCGCGCATCTGCTGCAGCAAACCGTTGACGTCGATCGTGTTCATGGAGGGTCCGGCAGTGGACGACACGGTGTACTTACAAGCTCCGTGCCAGACCCCAAAAGTGCGTGCGCTCAATCAGTTGCGCGAGCGCCGCGCGGCGACGTCAAGAAACCGACGACGGCGCGCCGACGTCGGCGAGATCGTACTTGCGGAGTTTCTCGACCAGCGTCGTGCGTTGCAGGCGGAGCAGTTTCGCGGCCTGCGCGACGACGCCGCCGGCAAGCTCCATCGCCTGGCGGATCAGCGAGATTTCGATCGCCGCGAGATGGTCGCGCAGATCGACGCCATCCTCGGCGAGCACGGCCGAGGTGTCGACGAGCTCGCTCGCTTCGCGCATCGCTGCGCCGCCGTGAAGTGCCGGAAGCGCCGGGATCGCGTTCTCGATCATCGACGCGACGGCCGACATCGGCGCCGGCACGACGCCTTCGCCTTCGTTGCGATAGCGGCCGGGCAGATCGTTGGCATGGACGGTGCCGTTCTGGTGCAGCACGGCGAGCAGCTCGACGAGATTGGCGAGCTCGCGCACGTTGCCCGGCCAGTTGTGGCGGCAGAGCGCGTTCATCGCGTCCTCGCTCATGACCGGCGCCTGGAGGCCGCGGCGCGCGAGGCGTGCGCCGAGATCGAAGATCAGGAGCGCCAGGTCGTCCGCGCGTTCGCGCAGCGCCGGCAGCTCGATCGGGAATACGTTGAGGCGGTAGTAGAGGTCTTCGCGGAACGTGCCGCCGGGCCCGATCGCCTGCTCGAGATTCCGGTGCGTCGCGGCGATGATGCGCACGTCGCACTTCTGCGTGACGTTGCTGCCCACCTTCTCGTAGGCGCGTTCCTGCAGAACGCGCAGCAGCTTGACCTGCATCGGCAGGCTCATGTCGCCGATCTCGTCGAGGAACAGCGTGCCGCCCT
>CALFNI010000359.1 GCA_937902695.1 uncultured Rhodanobacteraceae bacterium | reverse complement strand
TGGCGTGGCTCTCGTCGAAAATGATCACTCCGTCGAAGTCGGAGCCCAACCATTCGACGATCTGCCGGACGCGCGAAAGCTTCTCGCCGCGCTCGTCGGTGCGCAGCGTGGCGTAGGTCGTAAATAGGACGCCTTGCTCGAGCCGGATCGGCGTGCCCTGGCGGAAGCGGGAGAGCAGCGTGACAAGCAGCCGCTCCATGCCGAGCGCGGACCAGTCGCGCTGCGCGTCCTCGATCAGCTTGTCGGACTTGCTGATCCAGACCGCGCGGCGCCGGCCCTTGAGCCAGTTGTCGAGCAGGATGCCGGCGACCTGGCGGCCCTTGCCGGCGCCGGTGCCGTCGCCGAGAAACCACCCCCGACGAAAGCGAACGCGATTCTCGGCATCGTCCCGCGCCGCGGTGACGACATCGAAGGTCGCGTCGACCGACCAATAGTCGGCGAGGAAGTTGGAGTGGGCCTCGCCGGCGTAGATGACGGATTCGAGCTGGGCGTCCGACAGCAAGCCCTCGGCGGCGAGGTTCGCCGGCAGATGCGGCCGGTATGAAGGCTTGGGTGGCGCGACCGAGGCCATCGCTGCCGACTGGACCAGCTTGGTAGGATGGGCCTGAGAACCGGGAATACGGATCGACTGCAATCCGTATTCTTCATAAAGCGCATCCGTGAGGCGCACGCTCTCGGGCGGTGCCCACCCGACGGACTCGTAGAACAGCTCGACGCCCTCGGGCTCGGCCATCGCGGCAGCCGGTGGCCGCGAAGCAGCGCGCGCGAGATAGCCGCGAACGGTACGAGGCGTAGTGGCGCTGCTGACAGTCGGTGCGACGAGCAATCCGGCGACCGGGCGACGCGGCGGAAGATGATCGGCGATCCAGTCGAGCAGCGTCGCGACGTCCTGGTGCATCGCATCGCCTGAGAGGTTCGATGCTGGCAGCTTGGCCGCGAGCTCCTCGCGCGTCTGCTGCGCATGCGCCGGCGTCGGCGCGAGGCAGAGCGCGCCGAGCGCGAGCGCGATCACGCCGAGCGCAAACGCGCCGCGACCGCGCAGCCACCTCGTGTCGGACCTCGAACCCATCGCACCGAACCCTCGCGCCGAACCTTCGTTTTGCGCGGGCAACGAGCCCACGTGGACGATCGACACCCGTCCCCGAGCGCAGGCTAAGGATCGGCGCTTTGGAGGGTCAAGCCGATGCTGGGTGAAAATCCCGAGGCGATCCGCGATCCGTGATGCCTGCGACAAAGCCTCTCACTCAGAAGCCGTCGTATCCATCGGCGAAAATACGATCGGCCGGGCAGAAGATCGCGCCGACGCCACCCGCGCATGGATCGCTGACGGGCACGCCGGCCAATGGAAACTCGGCGGCATCCGAAATCCCATCGCCATCCGAATCGACACGCAACGGACTCGTGCCCACGACATATTCGAACCCGTCGGGCAACCCATCGCCGTCGCTGTCGGTGGCGGGGTATGCGTACCCGAGTTGCTTGCTGGTCGCTGGCGGATAGGCGGTGGTGTATCCGTTCGCCTCGAACAGGGCCCGTTCGCTCTCGAGGAACGTCGCGCAGTCGGCGGCGGCGGCGTTGCATTCGCGATAGAGCGCTTGTGCCGCGGGCGGGACACAGGCCGGTTCCGGCGTGCACGACTGATAGATGTAACCGACGATCGTGCGCAGGTTGTAGCCGTCGTTGTGCGCGTATTCGATGTCCGCCGTGGTCGTCACCAGCAGATGGTCGTGTCCGCCCGCTTTCGGCTTCTCCATCAAATGCAGAGGCAACAACGCGGGCCATGTGTAGCGCGGCTGGACATCCGTCGTCATAACGTAGATCGCCGCGCGCGGCGGGGGCGGCGCCGATTCGTAGGTGTCGTTCGGATCGCTCGGATCGTGCGCGTCGTAGGGAAACGCATAGCCGGGAACGACCGGCTGCGCGCCGAGGCCCGAGGACGGCTGCACGTAGTCGTGCACCTGCGCGATCATCAGCGATAGCGCGTACTGCGGCGAGGTTGTCTCGGCGAAGTCTTTCGTGAACGCGCTGTAGAGTCTGAAAAGAGGCGTCGCGCGGTTGCGCACGCCGCCGCCGGCGACTTTGCCAAGCAGGCGACGCGCTGCCGCCGCGACATCGGGGATGCCGTATCCCACCCGTGGACTCCAGGACTGTCCTACGGACGCCTGCGACGCTGTTTGTGCGAGCACGGTACGCAAACCGGGCGCAACCGCCGTCGCCGGTTCCGGTTCACTCACCGGCACGAGCGGATTGACCGACTTCAGGAGCCCGACGACGCCTGCAATCTGCGGTGCGGCCATCGACGTGCCGGTGCACCAGCCGACGCCATCGCCCATCGGTGTGCCATAGCCGTCGCCGCATTCGGCGTAATCGGCCCAGACGGTGTTCGGATACGTCGTCGAGAGCACGCGCTTCGAAGAGGCGATCAGTTCCTGATGCGTCAGGTAGTAGCCGCTCTGCGGCTTCGTGTAATTGCTGCCGCACTGCGATCCGTTCGGATACTGCGGGCAATTGGCGTTGCCGCCGGGTGAGTCATCCCAAAGGCCGAGATCGCTCTGGAAGCCGCCGGCCGAGATGACGCGCGTGTCGCTCGCGGGGAAATCGAGATCCGAGCGTACGTTTCCGGATGAGGCGACCATCGCTACGTCGCGCGACACCGCGTAGGTGATCGTGAGGCACAGCGGAAGATTCTTGGACGGCAGGCAATCAGTGTCGTGGTCGGCGTTGTCGACTCCGAAACTCATGCTTGTGACCTGTGCGCCCGCGTCGACTCCTTCCGCCTTCGCCCGGTCGGTAGCATCGAAGTTGAACTCTGGCCACACTTGTGGAGGGTTCGTCTGTATACACTCCAGAAATACGGAACGGTATTCCGCGATTCCGCACTGTCTGCAAGTCCCGCGTACACCTAGGCCACTTGATTCGTTTGCAGCGAGGAGGCCGATCGTGTGGGTACCATGACCGAGGTACGCAGGCGGCATCAAAGCATCAACCGCCGTACACCCGCCAGCTCCGATCAATTCGGCCTTCGCTTCATCGACATTCGTCTTGTCGAAACCGGGCTGCGCTGGTAGTCCGGTCAAGCCCACGTCTTCCGATGCAGCGAGCATCAGGTTTCCACCGGCATAGGAACTCCCAGCGAACGCGCGGAGTGCTGGATGGGCTGTGTCTACTCCGTCGTCTATATGTGCGATCTGCGCGTATCCGCCGCCCGTGAGT
>CALFNI010000358.1 GCA_937902695.1 uncultured Rhodanobacteraceae bacterium | reverse complement strand
GCAAGGGCGTTCCGTGGGGCATCTCGGAATCGGGCTACAACATGACCGATGCCGCGCAGAACTATCAATACCGCGCGTTCGGCGTGCCCGGCCTCGGCCTGCAGCGCGGCCTCGCGCAGGAGCTCGTGATCGCGCCGTACGCGAGCGCGCTCGCATTGACGGTCCTGCCGCTCGATGCCGCATACAATCTACGCCGGCTCGCCGACAACGGCTGGCTCACCCCGTTCGGCTTCTACGAGGCGATCGACTACACGACCGAGCGCGTGCCGCCGGGCGAGACGTCCGCGGTCGTGCGTTCGTACATGGCCCACCATCACGGCATGACGCTGCTTTCGATCGCGCACGCCGTGCTCGACCGGCCGATGCAGAAGCGGTTTGCGGCCGATCCCGAGCTCAAGGCGACGATGCTCCTGTTGCAGGAGCGCACGCCGCGTTCCGCGATCAACTGGAGCAACGATCCGGCGATGGTCGACGTCCGCTCGGTGCACGACGTGCCGCAAACCGCCGTGCGCGTCTTTTCGAACGCCGACACGCGACGGCCCGCGCTGCAGCTGCTGACCAACGGCCGTTACCACGTGATGGTCACCAGCAGCGGCGGCGGCTACAGCCGATGGCGCGATCTCGCCATCACGCGCTGGCGCGAGGATGCGACGCGCGATCCGTGGGGCGTTTTCTGCTACCTGAGAGACGAGGATACGGGCAAGGTCTGGTCGAACACGCCGGCGCCGGTGAGATCCACTGTCGACGCGTCCGAAGCGATCTTCACGGAATCGTCGGTGGAGTTCCGCCGCCGGCTGGACGACATCGAAGCGCACACGCAGATCGTCGTCTCGCCCGAAGACGACATCGAGCTTCGCCGCATCCGCATCACCAACCGCAGCCGCGTCGCGCGCACGATCGAGCTGACGAGCTATGCCGAAGTCGTGCTCTCCTCGGCGATCGCCGATTCGCTCCATCCGGCCTTCGGAAACCTCTTCGTGCAGACCGAAATCCTGCCCGATCGCGACTCCATACTCGCGACGCGCCGGGCGCGGTCGAGCGAGGATCCGCAACGCTGGATGATGCATCTCCTGACGCTGCACGGCGCCGAATCGCTCGGCACCTCGTTCGAAACCGACCGGCTCCGCTTCATCGGTCGCAACCGGAGCGTCGAGAACGCCGCGGCGCTGCGGGCGGCGGGCCACCTTTCCGGGAGCGAGGGTTCGGTGCTCGACCCGATCGTGTCGATCCGCCAGCGCGTCGTGCTCGAGCCCGATCGGCCGATCGTCTTCGATCTCGTCATCGGCGTCGCCGGCAGCAGGGACCAGTGCATCGCCCTGGTCGAAAAATACCGCGACCGGCATCTCGCCGACCGCGCGATCGAGATCGCCTGGACGCACAACCGCATAACGCTCGGCCAGATCAACATCAGCGAAGTCGATGCGCAGGTCTACGCGCGGCTCGCCGGTGCGATCCTCTACGCCGATCCCTCGCGCCGCACGCGCGCCTCGACGATCGCCAGCAATCGCCTCGCGCAGCCTGGCCTCTGGGCCTACGGCATTTCCGGCGACCTGCCGATCGTCCTCGTGCAGCTCTCCGGATCGGAGAAGCTCGACCTCGCGCGGCAGCTCGTCAACGCGCATGTCTACTGCCGCATGAAGGGCCTCGATTTCGATCTCGTGATATGGAACGAGGAACGCGGCGGCTATCGGCAGGCGCTGCACGACGAGATCATGATGATCATCGGCACGAGCGCCGATGCCGGCATGCTCGAACGACCCGGCGGCGTGTTCGTGCGCTCGGTCGAGCAGATCAACCACGAGGATCGCGTGCTGATGCATTCGATCGCACGCGTCGTGCTGTCGGACCGGACCGGCTCGCTGCTCGAGCAGCTCAATCTCGACAAGGCGTTGCGCAGCGAGATCGTCGTGCCGGAGCTCGTTCCGACGCGCGCGCCCGAACCGCCGGGCCAGGAAGCGTTCC
>CALFNI010000357.1 GCA_937902695.1 uncultured Rhodanobacteraceae bacterium | reverse complement strand
TGAAGCCGGTCTGCTTCATCACGTCCAGCATCTGCGCGTGGATCTTCGCCACCTGCTCCAGGCCGATCTGGTGGATCTGGTCAGGCGACAGGTCGAGCGTGGTGTATTCGCGGATCTGCTGGCGGTAGTACGCCTTGCCGTCGGGCAGCGCCTCGGCCGCGAGCGTCTTGCGCGCGTGCGGGAGATAATCTTCGCGGAAGAACCTGAGCAGCTTCGCGTACGCCGGAATCACGTGCTCGCGAATCGCGCGCACGCCGTCGGCGCGAAGCTTTTCCTGCTCGTCCGCCGGAATGCTCGCCGGCAGTTTCCTGTACGGCGCGTAGAACTCGCTTTCCTCGGGCGATTTCACCTCGGCGTAGCTCGCGATCGAGACATCGCGCCCGTCGAGCACCGCGCGCGGCACCGTGAAGCCGCGCTTCAGGCCGGCGCGCATGTTCGCGATCTGCTGGTCGAAATAGCGCGGCACGTCGTCGAGCTTCGCGGTGTAGCTCCGCACGGCCGCTTCGTCCTTGAGCGGGCGGCGCGTCATGAAGCCGAGATCGGACCAGAACTGCGAATCGCTGTTGAACGGCATCTCGTAGTCGCGGAAGCGGATGCTCGCGACGAGGTTCTCGAGCTGCGGCCTGTAGATCGCGATGTTCACCTGGTTGTCGGCCGAGAGCTCGCCGACCGGAATCGTGCCGAGCTGCTTCAGCACGTCGTCCCAGTACCTGAGTCGCATCGCCTGCGCATCGGCGCCGACGTCCGGCAGCCGGTTGTCGGTCGGCTTCGACTCGCGGTCCTCATCGTCCTGGCCGGGAAACTGCTCCTGCCGCCAGATCCATTCCTTCTCGTAGAGCGCCTTGAAGCGATCGTCGGCCGTTTCGGCGTGGGCGAGCGCCGTCAGCGCGAGGCCGGCGGCGAACAACGAGGTGACGAGACGAACCATGAGAAGGGCTCCGGCACGCAAAGGAGCGCATCATCGCATCGCGGCGCTTGCGCGGGAGTGCCGTTCGTTGAGTGGCGGGCGTCGCAGCTTTCCCCTCTCCCGCTTGCGGGAGAGGGTAGGGTGAGGGCAAGCGCGTGGCGCTGTCGCAAGAATGCCCTCACCCCAGCCCTCTCCCGCAAGCGGGAGAGGGGGCATAGCGCAAGCGGGAAACGAAATTAGAAAATCCCGTCGCTCTCGCCGCCGACGCGGCCGAGATACGCGTTGAGCCCGCGCTCGTTGGTCTCGACGAAGATCTCGCCCGTCGGCTCGAACGAGGCGATGCGGTCCGGCCGGAAATTGCGGAAATCGCTGCGCAGCCGGCACCACGCGCCGAGTGTCCATGCGCCGCCCCAGAACGCAAGGCAGAGCGGTTCCACCTCGCGCAGGCTGCTGCGCTGCTCGCCGTCGCGGTAGTCGAGCTTGAGCACGCGATGCCCGGCGATCGCCTCGTGCAGCGTGTCGATCATGCCGGATTTGCCTTCATACCAGCGCGTCGGCGCGAAGATGCGCGAGCGCAGCGCGCGCTCGCGCAGCTCCGGCGGCAGCACGGCTTCGATCTTGAGCAGCGCCGCCTGCGCGCCGCCGGCGAGCCGTTCGCCGGCGAACGCGCGCACGAATCGCGTGCCGACGACGAGCGCTTCGAGCTCCTCGGCCGTGAACATCAGCGGCGGAATGTCCGCGCCCTTGCGCAGCATGTAGCCGATGCCGGCTTCGCCTTCGATCGGCACGCCGGACAGCTGGAGATCGGCGACGTCGCGATAGACCGTGCGCAGCGAGACCGACAGCGTCTCGGCGAGCCGGCGCGCCGGCAGTGCCGTGCGGCGTCCGCGCAGCGCATGGATGATGAGGAACAGGCGGTCGGCCCGACGCATCCGCCCATGATCGCAGCCTCGCCGCGTCGCGGCAAAGGCGCGGCGCTCGCACGCATCTCGCGCGTCAGGCTGTCCGCCAGCGCGCAGCCGGCGTGCGCCGCACGATCCGCAGCCGACGATCGCGCAGCCGCGCACGTGGCGCGCGCGGCGCATCGGCCGGGCCACGCGAGGCGGCCGGACCGTCGATCAGGTGAAAGCGCGCCACCAGCGGCGCATAGGCGATCACGAGCAGCTCCATCAGTTTCATCGCATCCTCCATGGGTCATGCCATCGCTTCATCCGGCGCCGCGACGAACCACGGCGGCGGAATGGCGTGCTTGAAGAGGCGATACCACGCCTCGGTGTCGCGCTCGTCGTAGAGGGCGAGCGCCCGGATCACTTCGCGCGCGAACTCGATGCCGCTGACACCGCCCGCGGTGATGACGCCGTCGTCGGTCAGCGCGAGCGCATCGGCGTCGTAGTGCGCGCCGCCGGCGTAGTCGGGCACGTAGGTTTCGATGTGCCCGGCGTAGTTGCCGGTATGGCGGCGCGTATCGACGAGGCCTGCATACGCGAGCGCGAGCACGCCGCTGCAAAGCGCGCCGATCGTCGTGCCGTCGGCGTGCAGGCGCCGCAGCGTCGCGCTGACGGGATCGATCTCGCCGCGCTCCCACGCCGTGCCGCCGGGCAGGATCAGCAGGAGCGCGCGGTCGGCGTCGATCTCGTCGAGCGCGAGATCGGGCAGCACCGTGAGCCCGCCCATCGACTGCACGGGCCGGCGGTCGAGCGCGACCGTGCGCACGCGGAAATCGCCCGGGCGGCGGATTTCGCAGAGCGCGAGCGCAGCCTCCCAATCGGCGTAGCCGTCGAAGACGAAGAAATAAACGATGTTTCGCATGGCAACCTCCATCGATGCACGCGCTGCGTCGTCGGGGCGACCGGCGCCGCGTGCGAAATCCAGGTGGGTTCAGAGGTCAGTACGGGATCGGCCGCAACGCCTGCCCCCCGCGGACGCGCGACCTCGCATTTCGTTGGTGCCGGTTTCGCCGCTCTTCAAGGGACGGTGCTCGAGGATGACGTCCGCCGATGACCGCCCTGGACATGGCCGCTACTTTGCGCACCCCCTGCTGCCAGCGCATTGTCAGCAGCGTGGTGCCGCCTTGCGCGGCGGTCCGTCCGGGGCGGGCTGGCGCGTGCCGGATCGAGCCGCGACAATGCGCCGGCATGGGAAATCCGGATTTCATCGAGGTGTACGACGATGCGATCGACGCGCCTGCCTGCGCCGACCTCATCGCGCGCTTCGAGGCAAGCGGCAAGCTCTCGCGCGGCGCGACCGGCGGCGGCGTCAACACCGCGCTCAAGGACAGCTGGGACATCTGCATCAGCGCACACGAGGAGTGGCGCGACGCCGAAGGGGCGTTGAATCGCGCGATGCTGCGCGGGCTCGTCGCCTACATCCGCCGGCATGCCTACCTGGCGATCGCGCCGATGCAGCTCAGCCGGAAAGATCCCGCGTCCGGCACGCTCGTGCCGCTCGACGCCGACACCGTCGCGACGATGCCCGACGCCGAGCTGCAGGCGCTGATCATGAAGGTGTTCCGGCCCGGCAAGATCAACCTGCAGCGCTATTTCGCCGACCGGGGCGGCTAACCGTACTGGCACAGCGAGCTGTTTCCGAAGCAGGGCGACGAGGACACGCTGCACCGCGTGCTGCTCTGGTCGATCTAC
>CALFNI010000356.1 GCA_937902695.1 uncultured Rhodanobacteraceae bacterium | reverse complement strand
AATGCGGCGGCCCGCTGAGTCCTCTATGGCCGTCGATACTGCCCTCGTGGTCGAGCGACGTCTTCACGGTCGCATGGATCGCCTGCGGCGCGAGGTTCGCGTTGACCGCGAGATGCGTGTACGCGATCAGCGGCTGGCTGGCGTTGTCGGGGTAGGCGACGCTGCCCTTGTCGGAGCCCAGCGTCGCCTGGCCGTTGAACGCGCCGGCCGCGTCGCGCCGGATGTCGCCGTTGCCGGCGATCGTGCCTTCGACGCGCAGCGGCGCGTCGGGCGATGCGATCTTCATGAGCAGCTCGAGCGGCAACTGCTCGATGCGGTAATGCGCGGCCATCGCGCCGTCGCTGCCGCCATTGCCGGCGACGCAGAGCCTGGGTCCGCCGCCGGCGAGGCAGATGTCGGTCGCGCTGAACAGCGTGCCGTTCCACGCGAGTTGCGCGGGCTTTTCCAGTGCGAGCCTCGGAACGTCCTTCACCGCGATGTCCAGCGCGGAGAGCGTGCCGCGCCAGTCACCGTTGTCGCTGCCGCTGCCGTCGAGCGCGACATCGAGCGCGAGCGGCGTGCCGGTCGCGGTCACTTTCAGCTGATGCGCCTGCCGGGTACCCCCGCCGTCGACGTCCAGCGTCTCGAACGCGACGCCGCCGGCGACGACTTTCCGCGCACGCACGGTGAGCGTTCCGTGCGGAGGCTGCAGACCGGCGACGTTCGCGGTGACGTCGACGACGCCGACCTGCGCCGCATTCGTCGCGATGCCCGCGCCGTGCGCGGTGCCGGCGATCGCGAACCTGGGCCATGTGCCTTGCACGCGGAAGTCGGCATCGAGGCTGCCGGTCGTGTCGGGCACCCAGTCGGCGAGCGATGCGATCGCAAGCTTGATCGTCGCGTCGGTCCGGCCGCCGCCGCCGCGGCCGGTCACGTCGATGCGGCTCTTCCCCGATGCAAGGTCGAGCGTCCCGTCGACGACATAGCCGGGTTTCACCTTGACATCGGCGCTGCCCGACAGCGGGCGCTTGCGGAGCGTGCCGCCGAGCTTGTCGAGCCTGATCGTGGCATCGGGTCCGTTGTCGGTCAGCGTGCCGTCGGTCGCGAGCGCGAAGTCGATCGCGCCGGGCCACGCCGCGGCGAACGCGCCGGGATCGAACGCATGGGCCTTCGCCGTGAGCTGCCAGCCGAGCGCAGGCTTGAGCGTGATCGTGCCCTTGGCATCGAGACCGCCTTTCGCCTGCTTCAGCGCGAGTTGCTTGAGCGCAATCGCATCGGGCGTGCCGTCGAGTTCGAGCGCGATGTCGGACAATTTGCCCGGCGGGCCGATCGACAGCGTGCCCTTGGCATGGAAGCTTTCGACGCTGCCCAATGCGTCGATCCTGCCGTGCGTCGCGAGCGGCTGGCCGACGAGATCGGCGGGCAGCTCGACGCCGTCCCAGTCGAGCGCGAGCGTCGCCGAGGGCGGCTGCGCATTCATGTGGACCTCGCCGCTCGCGTGCAGCGCGCCGGCGGCTTCGGGCGTTTTCAGCGTGAGCGTTTCGATCTTCAGCACATCGCCGTCGATCGCGTAGCGAAACGGCTCGAGCGTGACACGATGATCGTTGACGCCGATCTCGCCGGTCAGCGCGCCATGCTTGACGTCGCCGGCGCCTTCGAGCGAGAGCGCGAGCGCGGTCAGCGTCGAATCGGGCTGGACCGTTTTCGGATCGAAGCGCGGCACGGTGATTTTCGCGGTCCATGGCATGTCCGCGGTCTGCGTGATCGTTGCCGTGATCGTTGCCGGCACGGGCGCGCCGAGCGCGAAGTCGAGCGTCGTGCGCGTGCCGTCGCCTTTCGCCTTGAGCGTGCCGGCGACTTCGCGATCGGCGGTTTTCCACTTGAATGTCGTCTCGCCATCGCCGGGATAGCCCGGTGCCGACGAGATCGTGCCGTGCAGGTCGACGCTGCCGTCGGGTGCGCGCAGCGCCAGCGATTTCACGATCGCGCCGCCGTGCGTCCATGCGCCGGCGGCATCGAGCGAGTCGACGGCGAACAGCGGCTTGCCGTCTTGCGTCAGCGTCGCCTTTTTCAAGGCGAGCCTGTCGACGAAGAGATCGACCGGCGCGACGAGCGAGAACGCGGTCGGCGGATTCGTGCCGGGCTTCGGCGGCAGCGTCGTCAGCGCGATGTCGGCGCGCTCGACGTCGAGGCTCAGGATGTGCACGCGCTTCGACAGGATCTCGAGCGGCTTCAGGTCGATCGTGATCGTGCCGACGCGCGCGTCGACCCCGGCCGCCGGATCGACGTAGCGCACGTTGACGAGCGTGAGCGGACCCGCGAGACGCCCGCTCGAGCGCTCGAACGCGAGCTTGCCTTCCGTCGCGCCGACCGCGCGCGCGAGCGCGAAGCGCGCGCCGGATTCGGTGTCGAGCAGCCAGGCGAGCAGGGCGCCCGTGACGAGGACCAGCGCGAGGAACGCGATGCCGATCCATTTGAGGATGCGCATCCCGGCGAGGCCCTGCATGCGGGCGCGGAGCGTCGTCATAAATCAGGCCCGATCACCAGGTGCAGCTCGACGCCGGAGTTCTGATCGTCGTGCACGGGGAACCCGAGGTCGACGCGCACCATGCCGACCGGCGAACGCCAGCGCACGCCGAAGCCGACGCCGATCTTCTGGCGATAGTCGTCGAACGTCGAGAATGCGTCGCCCGAATCGACGAACGTCGCGATGCCCCAGTTCGGCTTGAAGTAGTACTCGTATTCGGCACTGCCGACGATGAGGTATTTGCCGCCGACCACCAGCGTCTGGCAATCGCGGTTCTTGTCGGCCGCGCAGCGCGCGAGCGCTTCGGGCACGAGCTCGTCCGGCAGCGGCGGGCCGATCGTCTGGTAGCCGTAGCCGCGGATCGAGCGGTCGCCGCCGCCGAAGAAGCGGAGCTCCGGCGGCAGCTTGTCGAAGTCGGTGACTTTCGTCGCGCCGAGCGAGCCACGCGCGATGAAGCGGCTGTTCTCGCCGATGCCGCGGATCCATTTGCCGTCGGCGGTCACCTGCGCGAAATCGGTCGAGCCGACGAACGCGGCCGCGCGCGCGGCGAACGTCAGCGAATAACCCTTGCGCACGAATACCGGATCGTCGGCGCGCTTGCGCGACAGCGACGCCTCGGGATAGAGCAGCGTCGTGTTGCCCGGGATGTTGGCAACCTCGAAATCGCCGGTCAGGAATTTCATGCCGTAGGTGCGCGTCCAGCCGTTCCAGACGGCGGAATCGGTCGCCGCCAGCCCGAACGTGTTCGACTTGCTCGTGTCGGTGTTCTCGTCGCGGTAGTTGAAGCCGAAGTTGAGGCTGTGGTTGTCCGGTCCCGCGAGCGGAATCTGGTAGGTCGCATTCACGGTCTTGAGGCGCTCGGCGACGATCGCCTCGATCTTGCCCTTGTGGCCGCGGCTGTTGAGCCAGCGCCGCGTCACGCCGCCGCGGACGCCGAAGCCCGTGTCGGTGCCGATGAAGAGGCCGCCGGTGTAGATCGTCCGCTTCGCCGGCGCGAGCATGACCTTGATCGGCACCGTGCCGTCGTGCGCGTGCTCGAT
>CALFNI010000355.1 GCA_937902695.1 uncultured Rhodanobacteraceae bacterium | reverse complement strand
GGTGCCGCGATTCGCGTTCGAGAAGTTCAACCAGGCCGACGACCGCCTGACGACGCAGATGAAGTCGGTCGGCGAGGCGATGGCGATCGGCCGCACGTTCCAGGAATCGCTGCAGAAGGCGCTGCGCGGGCTCGAGACCGGCAAGAACGGGCTCAACGCGAGCAAGCTCGACTGGTCGACGCCCGATGGCCTGAACGCGCTCAAGCGCGAGCTCCGCGAGCCGGGCCCCGATCGCGTGTTCTATGTCGCCGACGCATTCCGCGCGGGGCTCACGCGCGAGGATGTCTTCGCGCTGACGCACATCGATCCGTGGTTCCTCGTGCAGATCGAGAACCTCGTCGCCGTCGAAGCCGAAATGAAGGCCGCCGGGCTCGGCGTCATCGACGCGGAGCGCATGCGCCAGCTCAAGCGCAAGGGCTTTTCCGATGCGCGCATCGCCGAGCTCGTCGGCACCGACGAGAACGCGATCCGACATCTGCGCCGCGCGTTCGGCGTGCGGCCGGTCTACAAGCGCGTCGATTCGTGCGCGGCCGAGTTCGCAACGACGACCGCCTACATGTACTCGACCTACGAGGAAGAGTGCGAGTCGAATCCGTCGACGCGCGACAAGGTCATCGTGCTGGGCGGGGGCCCGAACCGCATCGGCCAGGGCATCGAGTTCGACTACTGCTGCGTCCATGCCGCGCTCGCGCTTCGCGAGGACGGCTACGAGACGATCATGATCAACTGCAATCCGGAGACCGTGTCGACCGACTACGACACGTCCGACCGGTTGTACTTCGAGCCGCTGACGCTCGAAGACGTGCTCGAGATCGTCGACAAGGAAAAGCCGAAGGGCCTCATCGTGCAGTACGGCGGCCAGACGCCGCTGAAGCTCGCGCGCGCGCTCGAAGCGGCCGGCGCGCCGATCATCGGCACCTCGCCCGATTCGATCGATCTCGCCGAGGATCGCGAGCGCTTCCAGAAGCTCATCGACCGGCTCGGGCTCCTGCAGCCGCCGAACCGCATCGCGCGCAACGCCGACGAATCGCTCGCGCTCGCGCGCGAGATCGGCTATCCGCTGGTCGTGCGGCCGAGCTACGTGCTCGGCGGCCGCGCGATGGAGATCGTGCACGACGACGCCGATCTTTCGCGCTACATCCGCGAGGCGGTGCGCGTGTCGGAGTCCTCGCCGGTGCTGCTCGACCGCTTCCTCGATCATGCCGGGGAAGTCGACGTCGACATCATCGCCGACGCCCAAGGCAACGTGCTGATCGGCGGCATCATGGAACACATCGAGGAAGCCGGCGTGCACTCGGGCGATTCGTCGTGCTCGCTGCCGCCGTACTCGCTGACGCCGGCGATCCAGGACGAGCTCCGCCGCCAGGTCACGCTGCTCGCGCGCGAGCTCAAGGTCATCGGGCTCATGAACACGCAGTTCGCGATCCAGTTCGACCAGGACTCCAACCCGACCGTCTACATCCTCGAGGTCAACCCGCGTGCATCGCGCACGGTGCCGTTCGTCTCGAAGGCGACCGGCGTCGCGCTCGCGAAGATCGCGGCGCGCTGCATGATCGGGCGCACGCTCGCCTCGCAGAACGCGACGCGCGAAGTCGTGCCGGATTATTTCTCGGTCAAGGAAGCGATCTTCCCGTTCCTGAAGTTCCAGAACGTCGATCCGATCCTCGGCCCGGAAATGCGTTCGACCGGCGAAGTCATGGGCGTCGGCCGCAACTTCGGCGCCGCGTTCGCGCGCGCGCACGAGGCGGCGAGCATCAAGGCGCCATCGTCGGGCAAGGCATTCCTGTCGGTGCGCGATGCCGACAAGCAGCGCCTCGTCGAAGTCGCAACCGATCTCGTCGCACGCGGCTTCACCCTCGTGGCGACCGGCGGCACGCACAAGTTCCTGGCCGAGCACGGCATCGCGTGCGAGCGCATCAACAAGGTGCTCGAAGGCCGGCCGCACATAGTCGATCTCATCAAGAACGGCGAGATCGCGTTCATCGTCAACACCACCGAAGGCAAGCAGGCGATCGCCGACTCGTTCTCGATCCGCCGCGAAGCGCTGCAGCAGCGCGTGACCTACTCGACCACCGTGAGCGGCGCGAAGGCGCTGCTCCACTCACTCGATTTCCGCGGCTCGGAGGACGTCCACAGCCTGCAGGAACTCCACAGGCAACTCGCGTGACCCGCAACGCCCATTTTGTAAGCGGCTCGCTCGGCCTCGCGGCGCTGGGCTTGCCCCTCACTCGACCCATAGCCCCGCCATGGGTCTCGCTCCGGGGCGGCGCCCATCGCCACGATTCCTTCGCGATCCCTCTTCCAAAATGAGCATTGCAGGTCACACATGAAGCGAGCACCGATGACGCAGAAGGGCGCCGCGCGCCTTCGCGCCGAGCTGGACCGGTTGAAGAGCGTGGAGCGTCCCCGCATCATCCAGGCGATTGCCGAGGCGCGCGCGCACGGCGATCTCAAGGAGAACGCCGAATACCACGCGGCGCGCGAGCAGCAGGGTTTCACCGAAGGGCGCATCAACGAGCTCGAAGCCGCGCTCTCGTACGCCGAAGTCATCGACGTGAGCCGCCTCAACGCGGGCTCGAAGATCGTGTTCGGCGCGACGGTCGATCTCGCCGACGAGGATTCGGGCGAGGAAGTGAGCTATCAGATCGTCGGCGACCTCGAGGCCGACATCAAGCAGCGCCTGATATCGGTCTCGTCGCCGTTCGCGCGCGCGCTGATCGGCAAGAGCGAAGGCGATTCGTTCGTGTTCCAGGCACCGAACGGCACGCGCCGCTACGAGATCACGGGCGTCCGCTACCAGCCGTGAGGTTCTGAGCACCGGGCGGCGGTCGGGCCTATCATTGCGCCGATGAAGCCTTTTTCGATTCGCCGCCGCGACTGCGCGTTCGATCGCGCCGCGTGGCCCGCCGGCGTGCATCCGGTGCTTGCGCGCATCTACGCCGCCCGCGGCATGCGCTGCGACGAGGATCTCGAACCGCGCCTCGCGCGGCTGCTCGCACCGACCGCACTCGGCGGCATCGACACGGCGTGCGCGCTGCTGGCCGATGCGATCGCTTCGGGCGCGCGCATCTGCGTGGCGGGCGACTTCGACGCGGACGGAAAGAAGGACGCCGTGATCGTGCAGACGGTCGCGACGGGAACCAAGGTCACGAAGAAGCTCGAGGCGCACTACCTCGTCGGCTACGGCAAGGCCGACGGCACGTTCGAGCTCGTCGACCAGGGCATCACCCTCTCCGACGGCGAAGGCCCGAAGAAGGCGCAGTGGCACGCCATCGCCGACCTCGACGGCGACGGCAAGGACGAACTCGCCGACGCCGGGTCGAAGGGCGAAGAGGGCCGCTTCGGCGGCGAGGCCGACAAGAAACTGAGGGCGGCCGCGACGTCGATCGCCGCCTACACGAAT
>CALFNI010000354.1 GCA_937902695.1 uncultured Rhodanobacteraceae bacterium | reverse complement strand
CGCTGCCTGTTCGCGCGACAAGGCGCAGCACGTGGCGCAGGCGGCACCCGTTACGGTCACGAAGGTCGCGGCCAGGGACATGCCGATCACGCTGAATGCGATCGGCAGCGTCGAGCCGATCAACAGCGTTTCGGTGAAGTCGCTGATCGACGGACAGATCCTCGAATCGCTGGTCAAGGATGGTGACGACGTCAAGCAGAATCAACTGTTGTTCCGCATCGATCCGCGCCCGGCCGAGGCCGCGCTGAAGCAGGCGCAGGCCGCGCAGTCGAAGGATGAAGCCACGCTCGAGCAGGCGCGCTCGCAGGTCAAGCGTTACGCCGCGATCGCCGACAAGGGCTACATCTCGGCCGACCAGATGGAGCAGTACCGCACGAACGCCGACGCGGCCGCCGCTGCGGTCAAGGTCGATCAGGCGAACGTCGTCGCAGCGAAGGTCACGCTCGGCTACACCGAAATCCATTCGCCGATCGCGGGCCGCATCGGCCGGATCCTGATCCAGCCCGGCAATCTCGTGAAGGCGAACGACACCAACGCGCTCGTCGTGATCAACCAGATCGAGCCGATCTACGTCAACTTCGCGCTGCCGGGCGCGCAGCTCGGGCCCGTGCTCGTCGCGCAGAACGCGGCACCGCTCGCCGTGCAGGCGAGCGTGACCGGCGTCGCGAAGCCGGTCGACGGCAAGGTCGCCTTCGTCGACAACGCGGTCGATACGACGACGGGCACGGTGAAGGTGCGCGCATCGTTCGCCAATCCCGAGCACCTGCTCTGGCCGGGGCAGCTCGTCACCGTGAACCTGACGCTCGGCGTCCAGAGGAATGCCGTCGTCGTTCCCGATCGCGTCGTGCAGAACGGCCCCGACGGCACCTACGTGTTCGTCGTGAAGGCCGATCAGCACGCCGAGCAGCGCAAGGTCGACGTGCAGCGCATGATCGACAACCAGGCCGTGATCGGCAAAGGGCTCAGCGCCGGCGAGACCGTCGTGCTCGACGGCCAGTCGCGCGTCGAGGATGGCGCGGCGCTCAAGGTGACCGAAGAGGGTGCCGGCGCCAAGGTCGCCGACGAGACGAAGGCGCCGGGCGGCGCGCTGCCGTGAACGTTTCGGAGATTTTCGTCAAGCGCCCGGTCATGACGACG
The DNA here is from genome assembly GCA_937902695.1 of uncultured Rhodanobacteraceae bacterium. Classification (GTDB taxonomy): domain Bacteria; phylum Pseudomonadota; class Gammaproteobacteria; order Xanthomonadales; family Rhodanobacteraceae; genus Dokdonella_A. Next base: position 1,465 of record CALFNI010000354.1, on the reverse strand, counting down.
CTCGTCATGGTCGGCGTGCTCGTGTTCGGCATCGTCGGCTATCGCAACCTGCCGGTCGCGGCGCTGCCGAACGTCGATTTCCCGACCATCTCGGTGTCGGCGAGCCTCCCCGGCGCGTCGCCGGAAACGATGGCGTCGGCCGTCGCGACGCCGCTCGAGAAGCAGTTCTCGACGATTCCGGCCGTCGATTCGATGACGTCGACGTCATCGCTCGGCTCGACGTCGATCACGCTGCAGTTCTCGCTCGACCGCAACATCGACGCGGCAGCGCAGGACGTGCAGGCGGCGATCTCGTCCGCGCTGCGCCAGTTGCCGCCGCAGATGACGACGCCGCCGACGTTCCGCAAGGTGAACCCGGCCGACGCGCCGGTCTTCTACATCGCGTTCACCTCGAAAACGATGCGCCTCTCGACGCTCGACGAGTACGCCGAGAACACGCTCGCGCAGCGCATCTCGACCGTGCGCGGCGTCGCGCAGGTCAACGTCTACGGCTCGCGCAAATATGCCGTGCGCATCGACCTTGATCCGGATGCGCTGTCGGGCCGCGGTCTCGGCATCGACACGGTCGCCGAGGCGATCGGCAAGGGCAACGTGAATCTCCCGACCGGCACGCTGTACGGCCCGAACCGCATCTACAACGTCAACGTCAACGGCCAGATGTACGACGCGGCCGCGTTCGGCGACATGATCGTGACATACCAGAACGGCGCGCCGGTGCGGCTCAAGGACGTCGCGCACGTCTACGACGGCATCCAGAACGACAAGGGCGGCGCGACGATCAACGGCGAGGAGGGCGTCATCCTCGCGATCCAGAAGCAGCCCGGCACGAACACGATCCAGGTCGTCGAGGACATCCGCAAGACCTTGCCCGCGTTCGAACGCTCGCTGCCCGCCGGCGCGGAGCTCAATGTCATCTACGACCGCTCGCAGTCGATCCGCGAATCGGTCTCCGACGTGAAGTTCAGCCTCGTGCTGGCGCTCGCACTCGTCGTGATGGTGATCTTCGTGTTCCTGCGCAACGTGTCGGCGACGATCATCCCCTCGCTGGCGCTGCCGATGTCGATCGTCGGCACGTTCGCGGTGATGTACGCGCTCGGCTTCTCGATCGACAATCTTTCGCTGATGGCGCTGACGCTGTCGGTCGGCTTCGTCGTCGACGATGCGATCGTGATGCTCGAGAACATCGTGCGCCACATGGAGATGGGCAAGGACCGCCTGACGGCGACGTTCGACGGCGCGCGCGAGATCGGCTTCACGATCGTGTCGATGACGCTCTCGCTCGCGGCGGTGTTCATCCCGGTGGTGTTCATGGGCGGCATCATCGGCCGCCTCCTCAACGAGTTCGCGGTGACGATCGTCAGTGCCGTGCTCGTCTCGGGCCTCGTCTCGCTGAGCCTGACGCCGATGCTGTGCAGCCGCATGCTGAAGAGCGAGCACGAGACGCGTCACGGGCGCATCTACGCGT
>CALFNI010000353.1 GCA_937902695.1 uncultured Rhodanobacteraceae bacterium | reverse complement strand
ATCCACCGCCAGCAATTCGTCGAGCGGGCGCGGATCGATCGCGGCATCGAAATGCGTATCCTCGGCAACGCTGCCGTGTCCCGGAAAATGCTTGATCGTTGCGGCCATGCCGGCGAGCCGCATGCCGCGCAGATAGGCCTGCACGAGCTCGGATACCGTTTCGGGATCGGCCGAGAACGCGCGCTCGCCGATCGCCCGATTGCCGCGCGCGAGATCGGCGACGGGCGCGAAGCTCAAGTCGACGCCGATCGCGCGCATCTCGCTCGCCATCAGCCACGCATGTTCTTCTGCGATCGCGACCGCGGCCGCGGGATCGCGCGCATGCAGCTCGCCGATCCGTGCCAGCGCGGGCAGGCGCGTGAAGCCGGGACGGAAGCGCTGCACGGGGCCGCCTTCCTGGTCGACGCAGACGAGGAACGGGTCGGGCCGGTCGGTGCGCAGGTCGTCGATCAGCGCGGTGACCTGCTCGCGATTGTCGAAATTGCGCGTGAACAGGATCACGCCGCTGACCTGCGGCGTCGCGAGCCATGCGCGATCCTGCTCGGTCAGCGTCTTTGCGGGCAAGCCGATGATCAGCATGCGCGAGCCGTCGGTTCAGGGACCCGTAGTCTATCGCGGCCGCTCAATCGGGCGCGCGCTCGGCCTCGCTCCAGCGCGAATACGGGTGATCCGGCAGATTCACGTTGTAATAACGCGCTTCGGGCGTGACTTCGCGCCCGAGCCACGCCGGCCGCTCGAACGGCTCGTCCGCGTGCGAAAGCTCGATTTCGGCAACGACGAGGCCGGCGTTCTCGCCGAGGAACTCGTCGATCTCGAAGAGGTGTCCGCCGACGCCGACATGATGCCGGATCTTCTGGACGCGCGCGCCGCAGAGCGTCGCCAGCATGCGCTCGGCGTCGGCAGCCGGGACCGCGTATTCGTATTCGTCGCGCTCGACGCCGGGCGTCGCCGCCTTGACGGTGAGCCACGCCTCGTCGCCCGCCACGCGGATGCGCACCGAGCAGCGCGATGCCGGCGGTCCGGCGAGATAGCCCTGCGCCATGCGCACGCTCCGCGAAACATCGCGGCGCCATGCGTCGCCGGTGACGAGGAACTTGCGTTCGATCTCGACGGGCATTGGTGGGACCTCCAGAGAAAAGATTGAACCACGAAGAACACGAAGGGCACGAAGTAAAGCTCCTGAGGTTTTCTCTCTTCCTGCTTCGTGCCCTTCGTGTTCTTCGTGGTTCAGTTTTTTACCGCTCGAACAAAGCAATCGACTCCACGTGCGCCGTGTGCGGAAACATGTCCATCACGCCGGCCGCCATCAGCGTGAAGCCATGCTGCTGCACGAGCGTGCCGGCGTCGCGCGCGAGCGAGCCGGGATGGCACGAAACATAGACGATTCGCTTCGTGCTCTTGCGCGGCAGATATTCGAGCACCGCGGCTTCGCCGGAGCGCGGCGGATCGAGCAGCAGCTTGTCGTAGTCGCGCACGGCCCAGGGCGCGCCGCGCTGGTCGGCGGCGAGATCAGCCGCGGCGAACTCGGCGTTCGCGATGCCGTTGGCGACCGCGTTTTCGCGCGCGCGCGCGACGAGCTTCGCTTCGCCTTCGACGCCGACGACGCTGCCCGCGCGGCGCGCGACCGGCAGCGTGAAGTTGCCGAGGCCGCAGAAAAGGTCCAGCACGCGGTCGTCCCGCGTCGGATCGAGCAGGTCGAGCGCGCGCGCGATCATGCGCCGGTTGAGACCCGCGTTGACCTGCACGAAGTCGAGCGGCCGGAACGCGATGTCGACGTCCGCTTGCTCGATGCGGAACGCGAGATGCACCGTCTCGGGCCATAGCGCGTGGACGCTGTCGGGCCCGCCGGGCTGCAGCAGGATCGCAAGATCGTGTTCCTTGCCGAATGCGACGAGCTTGGCCGTATCCGCGTCGGACAGCGCAACGAGATTGCGGAAGACGAGCGCCACCGTGTCGTCGCCGGCGGCGATCTCGATCTGCGCGATCGACTGTTTCGCGTCGAGCGACGTCACCAGCGCGCCGATCGCCGCGATGCGGAATCCGACCTCGGGCAGCAGCGTGTGGCACTCGGAAAGATCGGCGACGAAGCGCGGGTTCTCCTCGCGGAATCCGACCAGCGCCTTGCCCTTCTTGGCCACCCACTTGACCGAGAGCCGACCCTTGCGGCGATAGCCCCACTCGGCGTCGGTCAGCGGATCGAGCCAGCGCGCGGGCTCGACCTTGCCGATGCGCTCGAAGTTCTCGGCAAGAACGCGCTGCTTCGCGGCGATCTGCGCCGCTGCCGAGAGGTGCTGCAGCGCGCAGCCGCCGCACTGGCCGAAATGCGGGCAGCGCGGCTCGACCCGGTCGGGCGAGCGCGTCAGCAGCGCTTCGACGCGCGCTTCGTCGAAATTGCGGTGGCGCGCGGCCATGCGGACGACGACGCGCTCGCCGGGCAGCGCGCCGATGACGAACACGGCTTTGCCGTCGATGTGCGCGACGCCGCGGCCGTCGTGCGAAAGATCGGTTATGTCGACTTCTTGTGTTTGCATTCGGCTTTCAGTGTGGTCGGTCGCAATGATCGACACGCCGGCGCGCGACAAACGACACGCCGTGTCGAATCGTCGCCGGCATGCATTGACGGTATCCGGCGCGGGCGCCATTCTGCCAGCGTTGTCCCCCGATCCGGTCGCGATTCGCCGTGCCGAACATCCTCGTTGCCGACGACAATCCGGTGAGCCTGCGCTTCTTCGCCGATGCGCTGGCGCAGCTTGGCGTATCGGCCGAGCTGGCGCACGACGGCGTGGAAACCGTCGCGCGTGCGCGCCGTACGCGCTTCGACCTGCTGCTGATCGATGCGCGCATGCCCGGCCTGGACGGCGCCGAAGCGCTGGCGCGCATCCGCGGCGAAGCCGGTCCGTCGCAGGACGCACCGGCGCTCGCGACGACGGCCGAAACCGGCGACGCGGCGCGCGCGCGGCTGGTCGACGCCGGATTTGCCGGCGTGATCGCCAAACCCGTGACCATCGACGCGCTGCGCGCCGCGCTCGCGCGGCATTTGCCCGATTCCGACGAGCCCGCTCGGTCGCCGGCCGACGACGGCAGCGAAGGGCTCGACGACGTACGCGCGCTCGCGGCGACGGGCGGCGATGCGTCGATCCTCGCGGCGTTGCGCAGTCTCCTGATCGCCGAGCTCGACGCGTTGCCGGCCGAGATCGCCGGGTTCGGCGAGCGCAATGACGTCGCCGCATTGCGCGACCGGCTGCACCGGCTGGACGCCTCGGCCGGGTTCTGCGGCGCACCCGCGCTGGCGGGTGCATCGGCGGCGCTGCGTTCGGCGGCCGACGCCGGCCCCGGCTGGCCGCGCACCGCGGCCGACGCATTCCTTGCCGCCTGCGCGGAGGTTCGCGCGCGGCTCGCGAAAACGACGGGCGCCATGGGCTAGACGAAGTCGGCCGGCGTGTCGGCCTTTCGCGTGTGATCGATCGTATCGACGATCCGCCGCGAAGACAGTCCCCACGCATTCAGCGGTCCGCCGACGAGATCGCCGATGATCGAGCGCATCAGCCGCCGCAGGTCGGCGAGATCGGGCGCCGCGGGCGGCTCGTCACGGTCGAGCGCCAGCAGCGCGGAACCTGCGATGCGCGCGAAGCCGCAGTCGTCCCGCCAGGCGACGGGACCTGCATCGCCGATGTAGGCGTAGGCCACGTCGGGGTCGATCGGTTCGCCGGCGGTGGTATGGGTCAGCATCAGTGCGTAGCCGAGATCGGCGAGGAGATCGCGCTCGAAGCGGCGCAGCGTCCAGGCGATGTCGCCGGCGTCCGCGAGCCGCGCCAGGCAATCAGTGTACGCGGCAAACGCGGCCGGATGGGCGTCGTTGCGGCTCGACAGCCGCAGCACGAGCTCGTTGACGTACATGCCGGCGATGAGCGCATCGCCCGACAGCCGCCACGGGGATCCGGTCTGCTCCGCGGAAGTCAGCGTGCCGAGCTCGCCGCGTGCGCTCCAGCCGAGCAGCAGCGGCTGCAGCGGTTGCAGGCTCGCGCGCGCGAAGCGGCTCCTCGCGCCGCGCACGCCGCGTGCGACGAGTCCGACGCGGCCGTGCTCGCGCGTGAACGCCTCGATCAGCAGCGAGGTCTCGCGCCAGGCGCGCGCGTGGAGGATGAAGGCGGGCTGCTCTTCGATGCGCATGGTGAAGAGCCGGGATTCGGGATTCGGGATTCGGGATTGACCGGAACGCTGAATCCCGTATGTCCATTCCGCTCCGGCCCTGCTACTCCGAATATCCGAACTTGCGTAGCGCCGCGTCGTCGTCGCTCCATGACGCCTTGACGCGCACCCAGAGCTCGAGGAACACGCGGCGGCCGAACATCTCTTCCATCGCGCGGCGTGCGCCGGTACCGATCGCAT
>CALFNI010000352.1 GCA_937902695.1 uncultured Rhodanobacteraceae bacterium | reverse complement strand
GGGTGTTCGCGCACAACGGCGACCTGAAGGATTTTTCGCCGCGCCTGCACGGCGAATTGGTTGAGGAGAGCGCCGATCTCTTGAAGCAGCCGGCCGCCGCGCAGCATTTCTTCGATGCCCAGGGCCATGCCTGGCCCGTGGGCCACATCCTGAAGAATCCCGCGATGGCCGCCGTGCTACGCCGCGTAGCCGACGAAGACGACGCCGGCGTTTTCGCGCCAGAGATTGTGCTTGAGATGGTGGCGCACGCGCCCTCCCGTGCACATGCCGGCGCCGGCCAGGATCACCGCGCCGCCCTCGATCCTGTTGATCGCCATCGAGTCGCCGACGTCGCGCGTGAAATGCAGGGTCGGCAAGCCAAACGGATCCCCGCCGGCCGCGATCCGCGCTCTTGGCTCGTCGCCAAGACAAGCGGGATACCGCGCGAAGATCGAAGTCGCCGAAATCGCCATCGGCGAATCGAGGAAGACGGGCAGATTGCGCGGAAGCGCGTTCGCGCGCACGGCACCGGCGAGGTGGAACAGCACTTCCTGCGCGCGTTCGAGCGCGAACGTCGGAATGATGACGTTGCCGCCCCTGTCGAGCCTGTCCGCGATCGCGGCGATCAGCTCGTCGACGCTCGCCGACATCGATCGGTGGTTGCGGTCACCGTACGTCGCTTCCATGACGACCACGTCGGCCGCGGGCGGCGGTTCGGCCTCGCGCAGCAATGGCCGGCCCGGATTACCGATATCGCCGGAAAAGAGAATGGCCTGCCGCGAGCGGCCTGGCCCGGCTTCGACGAGCACCGACGCCGAACCCAGCATGTGCCCGGCATCGACGAAGCGGACGCGTAGCTCCGCGGCGAGGTCGATGTCGCGACCGTATTCCGCGCGGCGGCCAAAGAAATCCATCGCGCGGAACGCATCGCCGATCGTGTAAAGCGGCGCGGAGTCGCCCTTGCCCTTGCGATAGAGACGTCGCGAGCGCCTGCGCGCATCTTCCTCCTGCAGCGACGCCGCATCGCTCATCACCAGGCGCGCGAGCTCGCGCGTCGGATCCGTCGCGATGATCTCGCCACGAAAACCCCGTTTGACCAGAAGCGGTATCCGCCCGCAATGATCCAGGTGCGCGTGGGTCAGCAGCACGAAATCGATGGATGCGGGATCGAAGCCGAAATCGGCCGCGTTGGCGTCCGGCCCTGCCGCGGCACCGCCCTGGAAGAAACCGCAATCGACCAGCAGCCGGCATCCGCCGGTTTCGACGAGATAACACGAGCCGGTGACCTGCCGGGCCGCGCCATGGCACGTCATCGAGATCATCGAGGTCTCCGCATCGGGCAAGCGCGCGACCGTCACTCTAGGTCGTCGGACGCTGCAGTCGGTTGATCCTGGTCAAGCGTGCGTGCGCAGGAAGCAGCGGCAATTGCCACGTGTTCGGCGAGATCGGCGCACGGCAGCGGATAGCCTGGATCCTGATCGGCCGGCTGCAGGACCACGAGCTTGATTTGCATCAAGGCGATGACGGGCGCTGCGCCTAGACTCGCTTGACGCATGCACACGGAGAAAGCCATGAAGAAGCAGCCGACGTGGATTCTCGTCGCCGATCGTGGTCGCGCACGCGTCTTCGAAGCGGGCGAGGACGACAGACTCAACGAGGTGGCCTGCTTCGTCGATCCGGATGCGCGGGCCGGCGAATCGGGGCTCACGACGGATCGTCCGCCGACGGTGAACGAAAGCATGGGCTTCGCGAGGCATTCCATCGAGCCGCACACGCCGCTGCGCGACAAGATCTCGGCGCGGTTCGCGCGCCTTCTCTGCGACGCGCTCGAGGCCGGCCGCAACGAACGCCGCTTCGAGCATCTCGTACTCGTGGCGCCGCCGCGCTTTCTCGGCGCGCTGCACAAGGCGCTGGGCGAAGCACTACGCAAGCACGTCGTGCGTGAGATCCGCCACGATTTCACCGAGCTGCCGGCGCACGATCTTCAGCAACGCCTTTCGGCACGGGCGTAGCGGCTCGCACGGCGCCTTTCGCGCCAGGATCGATCCGCAAGGCCTCCCGCAAAAACATGCCGCCGCGAAACCCGCGGCGGCATGTTCACCGAAGCGCTCGTGTCAGTTGACAGCGATCTTTCGCGAGCTGCCGTTGGTCTTCTTGGGCAGCGTCAACGTCAGCACCCCATTCTCGTAATGCGCCTCGGCCTTCGAGCCGTCGAGATCGCTCGGCAACGTGAAAGCGCGATAGACGCGCCCATAGTAGCGCTCCGTACAGATCTCCTTGTCGCCCTCCTTCTTCTTCGTCTCGCGCTTGACTTCGGCGCCAATCGAGACCTGGTTGCCTTCGACCGATACTTCGATGTCGCTTTTCTCGACGCCGGGAATCTCGGCCTTCACCGAGAACGAGGCATCATTTTCGTTCACGTCGAGGCGGATGTCGGGCGCCATGTCGAGGTCGCGCAGCGCGGGACGCGCGATGAGGCTGCGAAACAGATCGTCGAACGATGTCATGGGCTCGAAGCGGGCCGTCTTGAAGGGATGGAAGCGGGTTGGTACCGTCATGTTCATGCTCCGGGTTACGTGGCGAAATGCGGCGCACGCTGTGCGCCTGCTTCCCGCAGTCCGCGACTCGGGCGCGGGAGTCACCCGCATGCTAGACCGCATCGGACGCCAGCCGATTGACGCAAATCAACTCGGAGACTTCATCGCACCGTAGCGACTTCACCGTATCGAATCGCCGCTTTCGGCGCGAAACGTCATGGCGCCCCGGCCGTCGATCGCAACGGTGCCGCGCCCCGATGGAGGTGCCTCCCGAACCACTGCGCAGCGAGCGCCGCCACGCGCTCCAGCGCGTTCGGCTCCTCGAAAAGGTGCGTCGCACCTGGAACGATCGCAAGCTCGGCGTTCGCAGGAATATGCGACAACGCTGCGCGGTTCAGCGCGAGCACCTCGGGGTCGGCACTGCCGACGATGAGCAGCGTCGGCGCCGCGACCCGCGCAAGCGCCTCCGCGCCGGCGAGATCCGGCCGGCCCCCACGCGACACGACGGCGGCGATCGCGGGGCGGCGCACGCTGGCGATCAGCGCGGCGGCGGCCCCCGTGCTGGCGCCGAACAAGCCGATGGGCAGGTCGCGCAGCCCTTGCTGGCCTCTGGCCCAGTCGACCGCGGCTTCGACGCGTGCAGCCAGCAATGCAATGTCGAACCGCTTCGCGGGATCGCGATCTTCCTCCACGGTGAGCAGGTCGCAGAGCAGCGTCCCAAGACGCCTTTCGTTCAAGACACGCGCGACGAAGCGATTGCGCGGGCTCATGCGTCCGCTGCCGCTGCCGTGCGCGAAGATCACCAGACCGTGCGCGCTCGCCGGAATCTCGAGATCGCCTTCGATGTCGCTTCCGCCGACTGCGATGCGGACATGCCGCGAGATCGCCTGGGTGGGCGAAGTGATCGGAGGCGCGGTGCGCGCGAGCTCCGCGACGACCGTGTCGTCGTCAACGGGCAGGAAGTTCCTGTAGAACTGACCGACGGCATAGAAGTCCGGCGGCGCCATGAGGCATACGACCTCGTCGCAGAGCTCCTCGACGGCGGCGAGGCTTTCGGGCGCCGCGACCGGCACCGCGCAGACGAGCCGCGCCGGATGCATCGCGCGCACCGACGCAAGGGCCGCGCGCATCGTCGCGCCGGTCGCGAGGCCGTCGTCGACGACGATCACCGTGCGTCCGGCGGGATCGATCGGCTCGCGATCCGGACTGTAGCGCCGACGCCGTGCGCGGATGCGCTCGAGCTCGCGCGCGGCTTCTTCCTCGACGAACTCGGCGTCGGCACGCGCATGCCGTGCATGCGCTTCAAGGTGGATCTTTCCGCGCTCGTCGACGGCACCGATCGCGAACTCGGGATTGAATGGCGCGCCCAGCTTGCGCACGAGCACGATGTCGAGCTCGCCGCCGAGCGCATCGGCCAGGACACGGCCGATTGGCACGCCGCCGCGCGGAATCGCGAGCACGAGCGGATGGGCAGCGCGGTAAGTGGACAGCGCGGCGGCAAGGTGGCGCGCGGCATCGGAGCGATCGGCAAATATTCTGCTCGGCACGGCGGTTTCCCATGGCCTCGCGCGTCGGCGGATTCCGGCAGCGCGCTGGCTCGATAGCGCTCAGGTTGATCCGCCGGCGAACGGCACGTCTTGATTCAAGTCACCGACGCGACCGATCAGGGCACGAGCGTCACGCCGACCCGGGCGCCGCTCGCGACATCGCGCGAGACCGAACCAAGCAGCAGGCGCTGAACGGCACCCTTGCCGGTGCGACCCAGCACGATATGATCGACGCCGTGCGCCGCCGCCTGCTCGAGCAATGCGCTTGCCGGCGCACCGAACACGACCTCGGAATCGATCGCGCACGTGCTCGGCGGCACCGACCGCACCAGCGCGGCCAGCGCGTTCGCCGTCCACGTGCGCTCGTCCTCGACGACGACCGGCAACGCATCGAGCGGAGACGGAGGCAGCGCGATCACCGATACGACGCGCAGGCGCCCCTTGAACGCGCGGGCGAGCTCCACCGCGACGTCGAACGCGCGCTTCGATACGTCAGACCCGTCATAAGCAACCAGGAGATGATGAAACACGGCGGCATCCCTCTGCGTGGAACCCAGCAAAGCATCGCCGGTTTCGCGCGGTCCGCCTTGACCAGGATCAAATCGGGTATTCGAAGACGGCGACACGCTCAGCGCCGGAGCGCGAGCGCGATCTCGACGACGATCAGCAGCACGATCGCAAGCTCCATCAGATCCATGTGTCGGCTCGATGCCTCTTCCTATGG
>CALFNI010000351.1 GCA_937902695.1 uncultured Rhodanobacteraceae bacterium | reverse complement strand
CGCGAGGAATGCGTAACGTCTGATCATGCGAAACATCCTTAGTGGGCGCACGCTACCCCGGTCGGGTTCGGGCATGTCTGAAGACGCTGCCAGTACGCGTGAAGCTCTGCAAAGGTTTTTCGTGCAACCGGTTACATGTCGAGGATGCCGGCGCGGCCCCGCAGGATCCCGGCGAGCACGTCGGGTGCGTAGTCGAACGAGTCGTAGAAGAGGCGATCCTCGGGCAGGCCCGCGTCGACGAACGCGCGGCGTCCCGCGTCGATCATCGTCGGCGGCCCGCTCATGTAGAGATCGAACGCGGAGAGATCGGCGTGATCCTCCAGCACCGCTTCGTGCACGAAGCCGTGACGGAACGCGCCGGCGTGCCCGGAATCCGACAGCACGGAGACGAAGCGGAACGACGCAGCGTCGCGCGACCAGCGCTCCGGCAGCGCGCGCAGATAAAGGTCGCGCAGCGTTCGCGCACCCCAGTACAGCGTGATCGGCCGGCGCGAGCCGAGATGCCGGAAATGCTCGATCAGCGCCTTCATCGGCGCGAAGCCGGTACCGCCTGCGACGAGCAGCATCGGCCGCTCGCTGTCCTCGCGCGGCACGAAGGTGCCGAGCGGACCCTCGACGCGCAGCATCGCGCCGGTCTGCATCCCGTCGAACACGTACGACGTGAAATCGCCGCCGGCGACGTGGCGCACGTGCAACTCGATCATGTCGCCGTCGTGAGGCGCGTTCGCGATCGAGAACGCGCGGCGGCGACCGTCCGGCAGCAGCACGTCGAGATACTGGCCGGCAAGCCGCCGCATGCGCTCGCCGCGCGCGCTCATCAGCGTCAGGCGCACGACGTCGTCGCTGAGGAGCGCCTTGTCGATGAGCTTCAGCGTCAGCAGGCGGCGCGGGATGTCGGCGACGGACGCGACTTCGCGCGCCGCGACGACGAGATCGCTCGCCGGCACGGCCTGGCAGAGCAGCACCTGGTGCCGGGCCTGCTCGGCGGCGTTGAGCGCGGTGGGCGGATTGCGCGGATACAGGCAGTGGCCGCTGATCAGCGTCGCCTTGCAGCTGCCGCAGACGCCGGCGAGGCACGAGTACGGCAGCGCGAGCCCGGCGCGGCGCGCGGCCTCCAGCACGGTTTCGCCGGGCCCGGCGCGGAAGTGCTTGCCGCTTGCTTGCAGTGTGACGGTGTGGCGCACGGACGTCGCAGTGGCGGATTCGGCGCGGATTGTCGCCTGCTTTCCCCCTCTCCTGCTTGCGGGAGAGGGGGAAAGATGCGCAAACGGGAGAGGGGGCAAAACAGCGGCGCGCTATAGTGGCGGGCGCATCGCTCGCACGGAGTTTTCATGAGCATCTGGAAGCAGCATCCCGCCGATCTCGAGCGGATCAACGGCTGGAACGCCGATTCGATGGTCGATCACCTCGGCATGCGCGTCATCGAGGTCGGCGACGACTACCTGCGCGGCACGATGCCGGTCGACCAGCGCACGAAGCAGCCGTTCGGGCTCCTGC
>CALFNI010000350.1 GCA_937902695.1 uncultured Rhodanobacteraceae bacterium | reverse complement strand
GAGCAGGTCCTTGCGCTCCATGCCCGCGCCGCGCGGGCGCGCGCCGACCAGCAGCGCGTAGTCGACGTCCTTGAACGCGACGTTCAGGTCGTCGGTCGCGACGACGCCGGCGAGCGTCGGGAACGCGCAGTCGTTGAGCTCCATGACGACGCCGTTGAGCGCCGGCAGCGCGGGCGTGATCTCGAGCAGGTGCAGGATCACCGGCTGATCCTTGCCGAGCATGTCGCCGGCGGCGATGCGGAACAGCAAGGCGTAGCCGATCTGGCCGGCGGCGCCGGTGACGGCAACGCGGACGGGGGATTTCATGCAATGACTCCTTGGAAAGCTGACCTCTCGTCATTCCCGCGAACGCGGGAATCCATTTTTGTTCGCGACGGCAGAATGGATTCCCGCTTTCGCGGGAATGACGCCGTTACGATTGGCGGCGCTACTTCAGCTCGGCGAAGAACTCGACGAATCGCCGCAACCCTTCGGCGAGCTGATTCGTAGGACACGTGTACGAAATGCGCAACGCCTTCGGCTCGCCGAACGCCGAGCCCGGCACGCATGCGACGCCCTTCGATTCGAGCAGCGTGTTGCACAGATCGACGTCGTTCGCGATCTTCGTGCCGTTGTGGCTCTTGCCGAACGCGACCGAGATATCCGGAAACACGTAGAACGCGCCTTCGGGCCGCGGACAGACGACGCCGGGAATCGACGTCACCGCAGCGAGCACCTGGTCGCGCTTTGCCTGGAACTCCGCGCATTTCTGTTTCGGAACGTCCTGCGGGCCCGACAGCGCGGCGATCGCCGCGGCCGTGACGATCTCGGGCAGGTTCGTGATGTGATTCGAGTTCAGCGTGACGATCGCCTGCGCCGCTTTCTCGGGCGCCGCGACGAAGCCGACGCGCCAGCCCGGCATGCCGTACGTCTTCGACAGCGAATCGACGTGGATAACGCGATCGCGAAGCTCGGGCCGCGCCTGCACGAAGTTGTGGTAGCCGACGCCGTCGAACACCATGCGGTTGTAGATGTCGTCGCAGATGACCCACGTATCGGGATGCTTGACGAGGACGTCCGCGAGCGCGGCGATCTCGTCCTTCGTGTAGACCATGCCGGTCGGATTGCACGGGTTGTTGAAGAGGAACACCTTGACGCCGGGCAGCGCCGCATCGAGCTGGGCCGGCGTCAACTTATAGTTCTGGCTCGCCGGGCACGGCAGCAGCTTCGCCTTCGCCTCGACGATATCGGCGATGTCGACGTAGGTCGTCCAGTACGGCACCGCGAACGCGATCGTATCGCCCGGATCGAGCAGCGCCTCGGCGAGGTTGTAGAGCACGTGCTTCGCGCCGATCGCGACCGCGATGTTGTTGCGCGAGTAGCCCGTCAAGCCGCCTTCCTCCATGTGCTTGAGGAAGGCATCGAGCAGCGCGTTGTCACCGCGGTTCGAGCCGTACTGGCCCGAATCCTTCGTGAGCGCTTCGCGGACCGCATCGTACACATGCGGACCCGGCAGGAAGTTCGGCACGCCGATCGAGAAGCTGATGATGTCGCGGCCGGCGGCCTTGAGCTGCTTGGCCTTGTCGGCCACGATCATGATCGCGCTCGGCTTGGCGCGGCTCATGCGCGCAGCGAGAGTCAGCATGGATGTCCTCGTCGAATGGCGGCGCGTCGGAGGTTCACGCGACAGATGCGGGTACCGCCGGGCTTTTCAATTCTAACACAGCGCTTTTTGCGCTCCGTGACAGCGCAAAGGCCTCCGCCGCGGTTGTAAGGCCTCTCGCCTTGGTGCCGTCGATCGCGCAAACTCGCCGCGACGCGGGCGCCGGGCACGCGGCCGCCCGCGAAATCCCCCGACAGAGGAGCTGTGCTATGGACGTATTCGGCGGTTCTCACGGCATCATCATGACGTTCCTGATCGGCCTCGTGGTCGGCATCATCGCGAAGTTCCTGATGCCGGGTAAGGATCCGGGCGGCTTCATCATCACCGCGATTCTGGGCATCATCGGCTCGTTCGTGGCGACCTGGCTCGGCCAGGCGCTCGGCTGGTACCAGCCGGGCCAATCCGCCGGATGGATTGCCTCCGTGATCGGCGCGATCATCCTTCTGATCGTCTATCGCATGTTCTCGAAGCGATCGACGACGCCCTGACGACACCTGAAACGGCGAGGCCGGACCGCATCGCGATCCGGCCTCGCATCCGGCCGGCCGAAGCCCGCCCCGTCGTTTCAGCCGCGCGCGTCGAGCGCCGCGTTCCACGTGTCGATCTTCTCCTTTTCCTTCGCGAACAGCGCCGCGGTATCGCCGCCTATCGTGATCGACTCGATCGTGTCCTCGCCGCGGATGCTGTCCACGACTTTCTGATCGTCCGGTCCGACGATCGCACCGAACACCGTGTGCTTGCCGTCGAGCCACGGCGTCGGGCCATGCGTGATGAAGAACTGGCTGCCATTGGTGCCGGGGCCGGCGTTCGCCATCGAGAGGATGCCGGGCCGGTCGTGCTTGAGCCCGCTGACGATCTCGTCCTCGAACTTGTAGCCCGGGCCGCCGCGGCCGTCGCCGTTCGGGCAGCCGCCCTGGATCATGAAATCCGGGATCACGCGGTGGAACGAAAGGCCG
>CALFNI010000349.1 GCA_937902695.1 uncultured Rhodanobacteraceae bacterium | reverse complement strand
CTCGCGCAGGCGCGCATGCGCGTCGCCGATCAGGAAATACCCGACATGCCTGGACAGCGTTGCCGGCTGGTCGCCGGCCGGCTCGCGGGCCATTTCGACGACCATCGCCGCGAGCGCGTCCTCGGCGAGGCCGGCTTCGCGCGCGATCCTTTCAACGACGTGCCTGTACATGTCGCGGGTCGCGAAACTCATGTTCGGATAGACGCCGGCCGGATCCTCGCGAAACGTGCGCTCGACCGTGCTGACGGACTCCACGAACGACTTCCAGTCGAGCGCATCGAGGAGGCGCAGGCTGCCGATGCAGTTGCTGACGGACACCTGGTCGGCCGCCTGTTCGTGTTGCGCCCTCTGCACGAGCTGATCGCTGGTCAGGCCCGACTCGGCGAGGCGCTGATCGATCCAGGTCATCGGCAGCGACAGCGCTTCGCCGAGCGGCTGCAACCGGCGCGCAAGCTCGGAGACGAACGAGCTGGTCAGCGCCGGGCGCTCGCGCGCCATGTCCGCGGCGACGAGGATGAGGCCGGTCGGTTCGCGCCTGGCGACGTCGATCATGGCATCCGCCCAGCCGATCGCGATGTCGCGGTCGATGCGGTCGGAACGCACGCTGTAGGCGACGCGGCGAAGGTTCTCGATCAGCGCCAGGCGGAGCACGATCGGTATCGCCCACAGCTCGCCGAGCGTGACCGGCGCCTTTTCCTGATAGGCGTTGACGAAGCGGCGCAGGGAATCCTCGTCGAAGCGGCCGTCGCCGTGCGAGATCGCCTTCAGCGCAATATCGTAGACGCGCGGCAGTCCGGCGGACGGGCCCTTGTCGAGAACCGGCAGCTGCCGGCTGTAGCGGCGCGGCAGGTGCCGGCGCGCCGTGCGGATCTGCTCATCGATGAGATAGAGGTTGTCGAGCAGCCATTCGCCGGCCGGCGTGACCTTGTGATTCTCCTTGATCGCGTCGGCGAGCAGCTTGCAGCATCCGCGAATGACGATCGCGTTCTCGCCCAGCCTTTGCAGCAGCGGATTGGCCGTGGGGCGCGACGGGCGTGCCTGGTGTTCGCGCGAAAGCTCCCGACCGCGCTCCTCCATCTGTTCGGCATTCAGCAGCTCGGCCCGCAAGGGCTCTTCGCCCGCCGCGTAGGGCAGTGCCGGGTTGATGGTACGGGGACTGCGCCAGAACGATGCCAATCTCATCGTGCAATTTCGAAACGGACCGGAGATTCGAGGCTAACATCTCGTGCGCATCCCTGGCTCGAATCGCCGGCAGCGGGTCACCCTTCGCTCAGAAACGAGCTCGCGCGGGAAGCGCGCCCCGTGCTTCGATGGCCGCGGTCATCCAGGCGACGAATGCCGGCTCGAGCTCGCTGCAGCTCAACGTGCGTGCAACCGCGGCGCTTCCGCAGGCGACCTCGCTGACGTGCAGGCTGCCCTGGAAATACGCATATTCGAACGACGAGGCGCGACGCTTCAGCGCCGCATCGGTCTCCAGCGAATCGAATACGACGAGCACGCCGGTCGTTCTTCGCTCGTACGAAGCGGCGATGCCGCGGTTGCGCATCGCGGCGACCGCCGCGTCGAACATTGGCTGGCACTTTTCATAGCACGCGTCGGCCAGCCGTTGCGCGTCGGCTTTGGTCCGCGCAAGGTCGTCCGCCTCGCGCCGCTCGTCTTCGCGCCTGAGCGCGTTTTTCGCATTCGCGGCGTCGATGAGCTTTTCGAAGAAGTCCTTCATGCTGTCCGGCGGATGACCATGAGCTGTCGTAGTCGAACGACAGGTCCCGCGTGCGGCGCAGCGCGCGGGCATTGGCGAGAGTCGGGGATAAAGTCGCCCGGGCTGCCGTGCGCCAGTCCGGAGCGGGTAATCCGTGAGGTCTTCATCGCTCTGTCCGATGCGGGAATGCGGCCGGAGGAGCACGGCACTGCGAGCTCGCAGGGTGCGCGCACGGCGAGGCCGGATCGGTGCGATAGCGAACATTGAGGCCGCCCGCAGGGCCGCGAAATGCCGTCGACGCCGTGGCGCGGTCGCCACGTGCTATGCGCGCCAGCGCACCGCGATTTTCACGGGATCGCGATACAAGGTTTTCTTCGAATCCATGGGACGGCAACGACGATGAAACGCACAATCTGCATCACTGCGCTCGGCCTTTCGCTATTCGCGATCCAGCCGGCATTCGGCGCCGACGGCTACGTGATCGGCAACGTGAATCTTCGTGCGGGTCCCGATACGAGCTATCCGAGCGTGGTCATGCTGCCGGCGGGTACGGAAGTCGCCATCGCGGGCTGCGTCGACGGCTGGTCCTGGTGCGACGTGGAAGCCGGAAACGATCGCGGCTGGGTGGCGGGAAACTTTCTGCAGGAAGAGTATCGCGGCCAGCGCGTTCTGGTGCCCGACTATGGCGTGCAGATCGGCATTCCCGTCGTAAGCTTCGTGTTCGGCACGTACTGGGACGACCACTACCGCAATCGTTCGTGGTATCGCAACCGCGAGCACTGGAGCCGCATGACGCCGCGCTATTCGCCGACGGGCATGCATGGTTCCCGGCACGACAACATGCACGAGGATACGAATCCGCATTCGCGAAATACGACGGTCGATGCATATCGCGCGCACGAGCCTTCCGCGGTCGCGCCATCAAGCCAGCACGCATCGGGCGCGACGCATTCGGCTCATCAGGGCAAGCCGTCGCGATCCGCGGCGCCGCGGCATGACGTCGCGAACGAAACACGATCGGGCGGACAGCATCCGCTGGAGCACGGCGCCGTGCCGCCGCGAGCGGTGGCGGGGCAAAACGCGCCGCGCCGCGAAACCGGTGTCGAGCACAAGGCGGCGCACCACCCGGCCGCAAAACACGGCGCGCCGGAGAAGAAAGACGATCACGGCAAGGACGAGCACTAGACGCGAGCAACGCCCACAGCCGAGGCAACTCGCCGTGCGGACCCTACGTGGCGGCGGGCGACTCCCCCGCCAGCGCCTGGGCGAAGGCCTTCAACGGGCCGATGTCGCTGGCCATCGCGGCCTGAATCCATTGCGACAATCCGCGGGCACCGGCATCGACGTCGCGCTGTTCCATCAGCACGGCGAGCTGGGCGCGGAAGCGGCAGAGCGTGCGCAGGTAAGGACGCGTCTCGATCCAGGCGTTCAGCCGTCCGCGCTCGTCGTCGTCGAGCCAGCGGCCGCCGTTGGCGAGTGCGCGCCGCAGATGCATGGGCGGGATGCCGGCGCGGCTCTGGCGTGATTCGTCGCGCAGCGCCGGCAGCATGACGTCGCGGAAGAATCCGGTCATGACCCTGACACGGTCGGACAAGCTCGCCTGATGCGGCTGGCGCTCGACGCGGACTCCATCCTTCGATCGCAGCTCCGTTCCGGCAACGCGCTTGACGCTGGCGAGCCGCAGTTTCGACAGGATCCGGATCACCAGCCAGCCGAGGTCGAACTCGAAACGGCGCACGGAGAACTTCGCCGAGCTCGGGAAGGCATGGTGGTTGTTGTGGAGCTCTTCGCCGCCGACCCAGATCGCGATCGGGCTGAGGTTGGTCGATCGATCCGGGGTTTCGAAGTTGCGGTAGCCCCACCAGTGGCCGAGGCCGTTGACGACGCCGGCACCCCAGAACGGAATCCATATCATCTGCACGGCCCAGATCGCCATCCCGCCGACGCCGAACAATGCGATCTCGAGTACGGCGAGCACCGTCGGCCCCCAGTTGCAATGGGGCGTGTAGAGATGCCGTTCGATCCAGTCATCCGGCGTGCCGCGTCCGAACCGGGCGGTCAGGTCAGGATCGGCGCGCGCGGACATGTAAAGCTCGGTGCCATTCAAGAGGAGCTTGCCGATGCCGAACATCTGCGGACTGTGCGGATCCAGCTCCGTCTCGCAATGCGCATGGTGCTTGCGGTGGATCGCGACCCACTCGCGGGTCACCATCGCCGTGGTGAGCCAGCACCAGAACCGGAAGGCGTGCGCCAGCGCAGGGTGAAAGTCGACCGAGCGGTGGCTCTGGCTGCGGTGCAGGTACAACGTGACGGACAGTATCGTCAGCTGCGTCATGACCAGCAGGAACACGAGCTTGCCGACGATACCCGTAGGGATCAATCCGTTCGACGCATGGTTCAACAGGGATTCGAACATGGCCCGGCGCGAAATGGGTACGGGGAGCGCAGGCGCGGTCGTTGGAGTCGCCCGCTACTCGACGCCGATCTCCGCGCGTGCGGTCAGCTTGCCGCGAGAAACCTTGGGGCTTCCGTACGTTGGCGAACATAGAGTGCTCAGATGTACGCTGCCGAACATATGCGCTCGTTTTTTGTCCGCGCATGGCCTAGGCTTTGCGGTCTCGCCCAGCCGCCGGCGAAGCAGGGAAGCGCGGCGCGACGAAGGGGGTTAAGGTTGTCCATGACGGTCCCGCACGACCCGCGTCTCAACCATCTTCTGCGCGCGCTTCCCGGTATGGAATACGCGCGGCTGCTGCCGCATCTCGAGCTGGTGCCGATGCCGCTGGGCTGTGTCCTTTATGAATCCGGCAGCCGGCTGCGCTACGTCTACTTCCCGACGAACTCGATCGTGTCGCTGCTGTACGTGATGGAAGACGGCGCATCGGCGGAGATCGCAGTGGTCGGCAACGAAGGCATGGTCGGCGTTGCACTGTTCATGGGCGGGGAGACGACGCCAAGCCGCGCCGTGGTGCAGAGCGCCGGTCACGCGTACCGCTTGAAAGGCCAGCTCCTCAAGGAAGAGTTCCATCGTGCGGCCGCGCTGCAGGGTCTGTTGTTGCGGTACACGCAGGCCCTCCTGACACAGATGGCGCAGACGGCCGTCTGCAACAGGCATCATGCGGTCGATCAGCAACTCTGCCGCTGGCTGCTGCTGAGCCTCGATCGCCTGCCGTCCAACAAGCTGACCATGACGCAGGAGCTCATCGCCAACATGCTCGGCGTGCGCCGCGAGGGCGTCACCGAGGCTGCGGGCAAGCTGCAGCTCGACGGGCTCATCAAGTACAGCCGCGGCAACATCACCGTGCTCGATCGGCCGCGGCTCGAAGTGCGTGCCTGCGAGTGCTATCAGGTCGTGAAGAAGGAGTTCGATCGGCTGCTGCCCGACGTCGTGGCCACCTGACGGCCGCTCGACAGCTGCGACGATCGGCGAAGGCGGCGCATTCCGGGCGGTTCGTGCTTGCGCTTTCGATCGAGCTAGTCCGCGATCCACGACCTCGCTCGTTCGCTCCGCTCCGCGCGCAGGTCGTCCTCGATATCCGCGATGGGGGTGCCGATGCCATAGGTGCCCACGATCAGCGTCTCTGCCATCGACGGAAGGTTGTCCGGCAGATCGGCGTGAATGATCGACCGATCGTCGATCCAGAAGCTCATGCTCGACGGCACGCAGGCCTCGAGTATGCGACGTGCGCTCGAGCGGGGCTCGTCGCGAAGCGAAGCGACGGCGTTCGCGCGGTAACCAGGTTTGCGCATGCGGGTGCCTGTGTTGGGGAGCGTGGATCGCGCCAGGACGAATCCGCTCTGCAGCAAGATTCTGCCGGCCGGTTCGATCGCCGGCCTTGGATCGCGACGCGAAGCTCAGCCTACGGGAGCGCTGTAGAGCAGTCCGTTCGCTGGCATACGTAGGGCGGCGCGGACCCAGGCATGCCGTCCGCGGGGTCGGTCGCACCCTATGTACGTTGCCGGACAGACCCTGTACGCCCGCGCGTGCAGGCTCGCGCTTGCCCCGCCATCCGAAGTGCATTTTCGGTGATCCCGGCGGATCGGAGCGATCGATCCCACCCTGCATGCACGGGAAAAACGTCATTGATGCGATCCAGGCCGCGCGTTGTGCGAACCAATCGGCTGCTTGCCGCGCTTCCGGCGGCCGAGCGGGAGAGCGTTCTCGCCGGCTGCACGCGAGTCGAGCTCGTGCTCGGCACCGTCGTGCATGAGGAAGGCGAGCGGATCCGCCACGTCTATTTTCCGACCGACAGCTTCATTTCCGTGCTCGCGACCGTCGATGAAAAGTCGACGCTGGAGGTCGGCATGATCGGCGATGAAGGCCTGTGCGGGTATGGCCTCGCCCTCGGCAGCGATCTCGCCCCGCTGCGCACGTTGACGCAAGGCGCGGGAGCGGCGTGGCAGATGCCGGGCTCGACCTTTCGCCGTAGCCTCCGGGACACGCCGGCGCTGCGCGATCTCGTGAACCGGTATGTATACGTGCACCTGCGCCAGCTCGCCCGGACGGCAGTCTGCGCGCGCTTCCATGTCGTCGAGAAACGGCTTGCGCGCTGGCTGCTGATGACGGCAGACCGGGCGCACTCCGATACGTTTTACGTCACGCAGGAATTCCTCGCCTTCATGCTCGGCGTCCGGCGCGTCGGCGTCACCGCAGCGGCAGGCGCCCTCCAGGCGCGCGGATTGATCCGTTATCGGCGCGGTAATGTAACGATCGTCGATCATGATCGACTGGAGGCCGCTGCGTGCACGTGCTACCGGTCGGATCTGGAAACCTATCGGCAGCGGA
>CALFNI010000348.1 GCA_937902695.1 uncultured Rhodanobacteraceae bacterium | reverse complement strand
CGAGTCCATGTCGGGAAAGCCGCGGATCCAGACGAAGCGGTCGGGCCTGTCGAGATCGCGAAACGTGCCGACGAGCGCGATGCCGGCGGCTTCCTGCGACTCGACGAACGCGCGCTCGAAGAGATCGATCAGCACGTCGCGCGTGCCGGGGTGCAGCGTGTACTGGCGGAGCTCCAGGACAGCGCAACAGCGCGCGTCGGATGTCGCCGCGACGCCCGGCGCCGCCGCGGCGGCGACAACGGCGAGGAGCAGCGGCGCGATCATGGCGCTCGCCTCGCCGGCGTGGCGACTTCGTGCTTGATCGGCTCTGGGTAGCGCATGCGGGCGTCTCCTCGGGCGGAGGCACGACTGTAGGCCGGCCCTGCTGACAGGGTCTGTCAGCAGGCCGGCCGTATTTGCGGCCAAACGACGCGGCCTCGATGGAGCCATTCGGCTAGGCGGCGCGTCCGGGATTCGCTACCGTTGGCGCCATGATCGACGTAAGGACGTTCACCGGATCCCATGTGACGCCGCATCTCGATGCGGTGGCAGCGCTCCGCATCGCGGTCTTTCACGACTGGCCGTACCTCTACGCCGGCGACCGCGAGTACGAGAAGAACTATCTCGCGACGTACGCGGAGTCGCCCGAAAGCCTGTTCGTGCTCGCCTTCGACGCCGACAGGGTCATCGGTGCGTCGACCGGGATTCCGCTGACCGACGAGACGGCGGCGTTCCAGCAGCCGTTCATCGACAAGGGCATTGCGCTGACGGACGTGTTCTATTTCGGCGAATCCGTGCTGCTCGGGGACTACCGCGGGCACGGCCTCGGCCATCGCTTCTTCGACGAGCGCGAAGGCTACGCGCGCCGCCTCGGCCGCTTCGACACGACTGCGTTCTGCGCCGTCGAGCGCAGCGCCGACGATCCGCGGCGGCCCGAGGGCTTCCGCACGAACGACGCGTTCTGGATCAAGCGCGGCTACCAGCGCCAGGACGACATGTTCTGCCAGCTTGAATGGCAGGAGATCGGCCACGATCTACCGAGCTGTCACAAGCTGCGCTTCTGGCTGCGCCCGCTGGATACGCGGTAAGCGCGCTTTTTCCCTCTCCCGCTGGCGGGGGAGGGTAGGGGTTAGGCACGTGTGAGACGTCCTCTCAAGCGTGCCCTCATCCGCCTGCCGGCACCCCGGATCAAGTCCGGGGCAGGCTCTTCTCCCGCAAGCGGGAGAAGGAGAATTTCCTGTCGAGTCGTGAGGATCCGAATTGAAGCTCACCGTCGCCACCGCGCAATACCCGATCGGCGAGCCCGCCGACTTCGCCGCATTCGCCGCGCGTGTCGGCGATCGCGTCGCCGAAGCGGCACGCGCGGGCGCGGGGCTGGCGGTGCTGCCGGAATACCTCGCGCTCGAAGCGGGTGCCGCGCAGAGCGCGGACGACCGCGGCGATTTCGTGCGCTCGCTCGCGGCGCTGCAGCGCCATCACGACGATTACGTCGCGCTCGCGCGCGATCTCGCGCGGCGGCATTCGATCTATCTCCTCGCCGGGACGTTCCTGCTCGATACGGGCGGCGGCCGCTATCGCAACCGTGCGTATTTCGCGTCGCCCGACGGCAAGATCGCGTTCCAGGACAAGCTGACGCTGACGGGTTTCGAGAAGTCGGCGGGCGTGATCGAACCGGGCGGCGCGCTGACGGTGTTCGAGACGGAGTTCGGGCGCGTCGGCATCGACGTCTGTTACGACGTCGAGTTTCCGCTTTACGCACGCGCGCAGGTCGAGGCCGGCGCGCGCGTGATCCTCGTGCCGAGCTGCACCGACACCGAAGCCGGCGCGAATCGCGTGCGCGTCGGCTGTCAGGCGCGTGCGCTCGAGAATCAGGTCTACGTCGCGTGCGCCGTCACGGCGGGCGAAGCGCCGTGGAGCCCGGCGCTCGACGTCAACACGGGAACGGCGGCGATCTACACGCCGATCGACCGCGGCTTTCCGTCGGACGGCGTGCTCGCGCGCGCTTCATCCGGCTCGGACTGGGCGTTCGGCGAGCTCGACCTCGCGGCGCTCGATGCGTTCAAGCGCGACGCGCAGGTGGCGAACGCGAACGACTGGATGGCGCAGCTCCGCCCGCCCGTCGTGAACGCACGCGTCCAGTCGCTCTGACTCCTTAGGCAGCGCATCGCAGGTCCGGCGATCCCGCGCTGGTCCGGTTCGGCGCCCAAATCCGGAACGATGATCACCGACAACCTCGTCGTCGCATCGAGCGTCGTGGATCGATCCCATCTTCGCGAACGCGTTCGATCCGTAGACTGCCGCGCAGCGTTTCGGGACATCAGCGACTGCGTTTGGACCTCGGCACCGCCGCCGAGCTCGCGAGCATCCGATCCGCATGAGCGACCGTCTCGCTCGTGATCTCGATGCCGCCGAGCATGCGCGCGATCTCGTCGCGGCGTGCGTCGCCGTCGAGATGCTCGATCCGTATCCGCGTCGCGTCCTTGCTGCTCGCCTTCACGACGCGCAGGTGCCGATGCCCGAGTGCCGCGACCTGGGGCAGATGCGTCACGCACAGCACCTGGCTCTTCGCGCCGAGATCGCGCAGCTTGCGTCCGACGACTTCGGCGATCGCGCCGCCGATGCCGGAATCGACCTCGTCGAACACCATCGTGCCGACCGGATCGAGGCCGAGCGCGGCGACTTCGAGCGCAAGGCTGATGCGCGACAGCTCGCCGCCCGAGGCGACCTTGCGCAACGGACGCGGCGGCGCGCCGGGATTGGCGGCGACGAGGAGCTCGCAGCGTTCGGCGCCGCTGGGATCGGGTTCGCTGGATGATTGGGGCGTGAGCGCGGCTTCGAACAGGCCGCGCATGCCGAGCTCGGCCATCAGCGAGGTGACGTCGGCGCCGAGTTTTTTAGCGGCCGCGGTGCGGCGCTCCGTCAATGCGCGGGCCGCGGTGGCGTATTCGTCGGCGAGACGCTTCTGCTGCGCGTGCAGGCTCTCGATGCTCGCGCCGGCGCCGCGCAGCGTTTCGAGCTCCTCGCGCAATGCGCCGGCGTGCGCCGCAAGCTCGGCCATCGGCACGCGATGCTTGCGCGAAAGCTCGTGCAGCTTGCCGATCTGCGCTTCGACATCGGCCAGACGCTCCGGATCGAGATCGAGCGCGCTTTGATAGCGCGACAGCGTGTCGCTCGCTTCGTTGAGCTGGATCTGCGCCGCGTCGAGCAGGTCGACGATCGGCGTCATGCGCGGGTCGAGGGAAGCGAGCCGCATCGCTTCGGCGTGCGCGCGCGCGGCGAGTCCGGTCAGCGCGAACTCGCTGTCGCCGTCGAGCCGCTCGGCGAGCCCGTTGCCGCCTTGCAGGAGCTGGCCCGCGTTGGCGAGCCGGCGGTGCTCGTCTTCGAGCGCGGCGAGCTGATCGGGCGTCACCGCATGGCGCTCGAGCTCGTCGAGCTGGTGCGTCAGCCAGTCGATGCGCTCGCGGTGATCGCCGCCGCGCGAGAGCTCGGCGATCCGCGCGCCGGCCTCGCGCCAGGCGCGCGCGAGGCGTGCGACGTCGCCGCGCGCGTCGGCGGCGCCGCCGTACGCATCGAGCAGCGCGAGCTGCTGCGCGGGATCGAGCAGCGCCTGGTGCTCGTGCTGGCCGTGGATCTCGATCAGGCCCGACGCGAGCGCCTTCATCTGCGTCACCGTGACCGGGCGACCGTTGATCCAGGCGCGCGACGAGCCTTCGCTGCGGATGACGCGCCGGAGCTGGCAGGCACCGTCTTCGTCGAGCTCCTCGTTCCTGAGCCAGTCGCGGAGGTCCGGGCGGTCCTTGAGGTCGAACGACGCCGAAAGCTCGGCGCGCTCGGCGCCATGGCGCACCTGCCCGGCGTCGGCGCGGCCGCCGGCGAGCAGCAGCAGGGCATCGACGATCAGCGACTTGCCGGCGCCGGTTTCGCCGGTGACGACGGTCATGCCGGGGCCGAACGCGATGTCGGCTTCCGCGATGATCGCGAAATCCTTGACGGTGAGGGTTTCGAGCATGGGATGGGGCGGGGCGCGAATGCCGGCGAACGCTAGCATGGGGACGGGGAAGGGCCAAGGCGGCGGATCGCGGCGGATTGTCGGCGCATGGCGCGTCAGCGCGTGAGACGAGGGCGGAGTTGATCGTTGGAAGGCCGCTTGCTAGCGTCCGTGACGGCCGCATCTTCCTTCCATGACTACGACGTCTTCCCGACACGACCTCGACGCCCGCGCGCGCCAGCTCCTGCGCACGCTGATCGCGCGCTACATTGCCGAGGGCCAGCCGGTCGGCTCGCGCACGCTCGCGAAGGCCTCGGGCCTGGACGTGAGCCCGGCGACGATCCGCAACATCATGTCGGACCTCGAGGAGTTCGGCCTCGTCTCGGCGCCGCACACGTCGGCCGGGCGCGTGCCCACGTCGCAGGGTTACCGCGTCTTCGTCGACAGCCTGCTCGAGGTGCGGCCGCTGGACGAGCCCGCGGTCGACAAGCTCCACCGCGAGCTCCCGCCCGACGCGCCGGCGCCGGATCTCCTCAGCAGCGCGACGTCGCTGCTGTCGGAGATGACGCACTTCGTCGGCGTCGTCTCGACGCCCAGGCGCGAGGAGTTTCCGTTCCGCCACATCGATTTCGTGCCGCTCGACGCCGGGCGGCTCCTGGTGATCCTCGTCTTCACCGACGGGCAGGTGCAGAACCGCGTCATCGCGACGCAGCGCGCATACTCGCCGAGCGAGCTCGAGCAGATCGCGAATTACCTCAACGCGAGCTACGCCGGCATGCGCATCGACGAGATCCGCCAGCGGCTGCTGCGCGAAATGCAGGACGAGGGCGCGCGGCTCAATCGCCTGCTCTCGGCCGCGGTCGAGGTCGCGCAGCAGGCGTTCCAGGGCAGCGCGGCGGGCGACATGCTGGTCGCGGGCCATTCCAATCTCATGGGCAAGCAGGACGCAACCGACGTCGATCGGCTGCGCGAGCTCTTCGAGGCGTTCCAGCGCAAGCGCGATCTCCTGCAGCTGCTCGAACGCTGCTCGCGCGCCGAGGGCGTGCGCCTTTTCATCGGCGAGGAGTCGGGTTTCGCCGCGCTCGACAGGTTCAGCCTCGTCACGGCGCCGTATGGTGTCGGCGGGCGCGTGCTCGGCGTGCTCGGCGTGATCGGGCCGACGCGCATGGCCTACGAGCGCGTGATTCCCGTCGTGCAGGCGACTGCGGGTATCATCTCGGGCGCCTTGAAGCGGGGCCAGGCGCCCTCATAACCTTTGATTGTGCGGGGATTTTTGCACCGCTGAGTACATGAAGCGGCGATTTGCGTTTCGCCTGGCGGGCTTGCGTGCCCGCACTTCAGAACGACGTCCCTGCCGCGATTTTCAAGACAGCCAAAGCAAGAACGCCGGAGGAATGGATGCAGACGGATCCGAACGAGCGCCCGGGCGCCGGGGGCGACGACGACGCGGTGATGGCCGATGTCGACGCGCTCACGCGCCAGCTCGACCAGTACGAGACGAAGCTCGCCGAGATGCGCGAAGTCATGCTGCGCGAGCGCGCCGAGCTCGAGAACCAGAGGAAGCGCCTGCAGCGCGATCTGGAGCAGGCGCGCCGGTTCGCGAACGAGAAGCTCCTCGGCGATCTCTTGCCGGTGCTCGACAGCCTCGAACGCGGGCTCGCGCTCGAGGGCAGCGATTACGGCGGTCTTCGCGGCGGCGTCGAGCTGACGCTGCGCGAGCTTTCGCGCGTGATCGACGGCAACGGGCTCAAGGTCGTCGATCCGCTCGGCCAGCCGTTCGATCCTGAGCGTCACCAGGCGATGAGCATGGTGCCGAGTGCCGAGCACCAGCCCAATACGGTCGTCGCGGTCATGCAGAAGGGCTACGTGCTCAACGACCGCCTGTTGCGTCCGGCGCTGGTGGCCGTTTCGAAGGCACCCGGAAGCTGAGGTGGGTCTCGACGGGCCCGGATGGTTGAAATGAGCATGCCGGCCCCAAATTTTGCGGCATCAGCGGCCTTCGCGGCCGGAACCGAATAGCGCGGGAGAGCAAGAAAGATGGGCAAGATCATTGGTATCGACCTCGGCACGACGAACTCGTGCGTCGCGGTCATGGAAGGCACGAGCGCCAAGGTCATCGAGAACTCCGAGGGCGATCGCACGACGCCTTCGATCGTGGCCTTCAAGGATTCTGAGGTCATCGTCGGCGCGACCGCGAAGCGGCAGGCCGTCACGAATCCGAAGAACACCTTCTACGCGGTGAAGCGCCTCATCGGCCGCAAGTTCACCGACGCGGAAGTGCAGAAAGACATCAATATGGTGCCGTACAAGATCATCGCGCACGACAATGGCGATGCGTGGTGCGAGACCGCCGACGGCAAGAAAATGCCGCCGCAGGAAATCTCGGCCAAGGTACTGATGAAGATGAAGAAGACCGCCGAGGATTTTCTTGGTGAAGCGGTGACCGAAGCCGTCATCACGGTGCCGGCGTACTTCAACGACTCGCAGCGCCAGGCGACCAAGGACGCCGGCCGCATCGCCGGCC
>CALFNI010000347.1 GCA_937902695.1 uncultured Rhodanobacteraceae bacterium | reverse complement strand
CGATGATCCAGCGACCGTCATCCGGTTTGCCGAGGAGGGCGGAGAAGCAGGAGTCGCTGTCGAACCAGGGCACGATCAGCGGCAACAGCATCATCGAGCCGCGCGCGTCGTTCAACTACACGTTCGACACCGACCTCAAAAGCCAGCTGCGCGGCGGCATGGGCGTCAGCGAAGGCGTGACGCCGGGCGTTTGGCTGTCGAATCCGTATTCGAACAACGGCCTCCTCGTGCAGACGTTCTCGACGGGCGCGGGCTGCTGCTTCAATCCGAATCCGCATACGCAGGAGCCGCCGAACACGGCGCCCAATCCGCAACAGACCGTCGACACCGTCGATCACGGCTTCCAGCTGCCGACGGTGCTGAAGATGACGATCGGCTACGACCACGAGCTGCCGTGGTGGGGCCTCATCGCGACCGCCGAGTACGCGCATCTCGATACGATCCACGGCATCTGGTACCAGGCGATCAATCTCGGTCCCGGCAACGGCGCGCTGCCCGACGGACGCATCAGCTACTGGGGCTCGACCGATCCGGCCTTGTGGACGGGGTCGAATCCGAACCAGCCGACCGGCTACACGACAGTGCAGCGGACCGGCTCCAATCCGGCGTTCGGCGGCCAGTCGACGTTCCTGACCAACACCGGCAAGGGCGAAGCCAATTTCCTCACGCTGCAACTGCAGACGCCGTTCCGCGACGAGGGCTTTTCGGGCAGCGCCGCGATGACGCTCGGCCGCTCGACCGAAGTGAACCCGGGCACGTCGAGCCAGGCGTTCTCGAACTTCTCGGCGCGCGCCGCGTTCAATCCGAACGACGACATCGCGTACCGCTCGAACTACGACGTGAAGGCGCGCCTGCTCGGCGCGCTGACGTGGCAGCACCACTTCTTCGGCAACTACGCGACGAGCGTCTCGGCGTTCTACGACGGCCATTCGGGCCAGCCGTACAGCTTCACGTTCGGCAACGACGCGAACGGCGACGGCGTCTCGAACAACGATCTCTTCTTCGTGCCGCGCCCGGGCCAGGTGCAGTTCGTCAACGGCACGCCGCAGAGCGTGATCGACCAGTTCTACGCGTTCATCCACAGCAACGACTACCTGAAGAACCATCAGGGCGGTCCGGTCGGCCAGAACGGCGCGACGTCGCCGTGGATCAACCAGATCAACCTGTCGTTCCGTCAGGAAATCCCGGGCTTCTTCGCCGGGAACAAAGGCGAAGTGCGGTTCGACATCCTGAACTTCGGCAACCTGCTCAACAAGGACTGGGGACAGATCTACGACGTTCCGTTCGCGACCGCCGGCGGCTTCAACCGTCCGCTCGCGAACTTCCGCGGCATCGACCCCGCGACCGGCCAGTACATCTACGCGCTGCCGACGCGCAACGGCAACTACAACCCGCCGCAGTTCGTGAAGGAAGATGCGAACGCACAGTCGCGGTGGTCGGTACTGGTGACGCTGCGCTACACGTTCTGAGTCCGCCATTTTGTTGCGTACTCGATTCTGCGCCGCTCCCGCTTGAATCTTTTCATCTCTCCCGCCTGAAATCCTTCCCCTCTCCCGCTTGCGGGAGAGGGGAGGGTGACGGCTGGGGCATCCCGCCGGCCACGGCTTCGCGGCTATTTCCTCCGCGCTTGTCGCGCCGAGAGGGGCGGAGTCGAGCAAAGCGCGGCAGTCCCTGCCGCAGACGCAGCGAACGACTGCGAATCCATCTTCGTCGTCCCCGCGAAAGCGGGGACCCAGCGCCTTTCGCAGCCAGATCGCGTCCGAAACGGACGTCGGCGTACCATTGCGCTCCAATCACGAACTCAAGGCCGCATGGATACCCCAAACAAAAGCCCGACGTTCAGCGCGCAAATCGCGCCGGCTGCGGGCCTCGACGTGCTGTCGCGCCACGAAGTCGCGCGCTTGCGCGATGCGGGCGGCGGCGGATTGCACGAGCTCCTGCGCCGCTGCGCGCTCGCCGTGCTGACGCAGGGCAGCGCGACCGACGATGCGCGCCAGCTGCTCGAGCGCTACCCCGATTTCGACATCCAGATCCTGCAGCAGGATCGCGGCGTCAAGCTCGAACTCAACAACGCGCCGGCCGACGCGTTCGTCGACCGGCGCATCATCCGCGGCGTCAACGAGCTCCTGTTCGCGGTCGTGCGCGACATCGTCTATGTCGCGACGCAGATCGAAGCCGGGCGCTTCGATCTCTCCGATTCGACCGGCATCACGCACGCGGTGTTCGAGATCCTGCGCAACGCACGCGTATTGCGCGCGAACGTGGATCCGAATCTCGTCGTCTGCTGGGGCGGCCATTCGATCCAGCGCGACGAATACGAATACACGAAAAAGGTCGGCTACGAGCTCGGCCTGCGCGCGTTCGACATCTGCACCGGCTGCGGGCCCGGCGCGATGAAAGGCCCGATGAAGGGCGCGACGATCGCGCATGCGAAGCAGCGGCGCACGAAGAACCGCTACATCGGCATCACCGAGCCCGGCATCATCGCGGCCGAGTCGCCGAATCCGATCGTCAACAACCTCGTGATCATGCCCGACATCGAGAAGCGGCTCGAGGCGTTCGTGCGCATCGCGCACGCGACGGTCGTCTTTCCGGGCGGCGTCGGCACGGCCGAGGAAATACTCTATCTCCTCGGCATCCTGCTGCATCCGGCCAACGACGGCGTACCGTTCCCGCTGATATTCACCGGCCCGGTCGAATCGAAAGCCTACTTCGAGCAGATCGACACGTTCCTGCGCCTCGCGCTCGGCGACAAGGTCGCGCAGCGTTATCGCATCGTCGTCGGCGATCCGCGCGAGGTCGCGCACCAGGTGCGCAAGGGCATCGAGCGCGTGCGCGGCTACCGGCTCGACAACAAGGATGCGTTCTTCTTCAACTGGGCGCTGCACGTCGAGCGCGAGTTCCAGGTGCCGTTCGTGCCGACGCATCAGGCGATGTCGGCGCTGAACCTCCATCGCGCGCAGGAGCCGCATCGGTTCGCAGCCGACCTTCGCCGCGCCTTCTCGGGCATCGTCGCCGGCAACGTCAAGGAAGACGGCATGCGCGCGATCGAGAAACATGGCCCGTTCGAGATCGATGGCGATCGCGACGTGATGCAGGCGCTCGATGCGCTGCTGGCGAGTTTCGTCGTGCAGCAGCGGATGAAGTTGCCCGGGAGCACTTATGTGCCGTGCTATCGGATTCGTGGGGCGTGATTCGGTAGCGTTTAGTCCCCCCTTCAGGGGGAGGGTTGGGTGAGGATGGTGTCGGTTCTTGCTTCGCCGTTTGACGTTGTCGCGAAGACCGACTCACGTCCGTGTGGTGTTCGTCGACCATCCATTGTCGCCGGTTACTTTCTTTTGGGCAAGCAAAAGAGAGCAACCGGCGACCAGGGATGGTCGACGAAACACACACGGACGTGAGTCGGTTATCCACAACCCCCACAGCGCAAACCGACCCGGCTACCGGCCCACGCCGGACCGACGACTAACCCGACCGCGCAGACGTCGTGCCCGCAGCGGCAACAGCGGGCCGCTCGGCGATACGCACCTTCTGTCCGACCGTGAGCCGCTCCGCGCCGCGCACGACCACCGTGTCTCCCGCGGAAAGCTCGCCGGTCACCGCCGTCAGCTCGCCGTCGCTCGCGCCGGCTTTCACTTCGACGCGCTCGGCGGTGTTGTCCGCCTTGATGCGCATCACGTAGCTCCCGTTCTCGCGCACGACGAGCGCATCGCGCGGCACCGCGAGCGTCTGCGCGACTTCGCGGTCCGGCAGCGCGACTTCGAGCGCACTGCCGACCATCGGCGGATTCTCGCCGAGGGCGAGCCGCAGCTCGAACTGGCGCGAGCGCTCCTCGCCGATCGGCACGACGGCGCGGACGCTCGCCTTGAACTCGCGATCGCCGATGCGCACCGGCAGTTTCATCTCGGGCTTGACGAGCGCCGCAAGCGCGAGCGGCGCCTGCACCTTCGCTTCGAGGTTCGTCGTGTCGACGAGGTGCGCGATCGACGCGCCGGTCGCGACGTACTCGCCGCGCGTCGCCAGCCGCTCGCTGACCACGCCCGGGAATGGCGCGCGCACTTCGGTTTGCTCGAGATCGTATTGCGCGGACCGCACGCGCACCTCGACCTGCTGCAGCTGCGCGGTCAGCTGCAGCACCTGCGCTCGCGCCTCGTCGAGCTGGTTCGCCGCGATGCTGTTCGTGCTGGCCAGCTTTTCGAGCCTGTCGCGCGTCCGGTCCGAGAGCTCGCGTTGCGCCTTGATCCGCGCGACTTCGGTCCTGGCGTCCTCGATGCGCAGCCGAATCGCCTGGTCTTCGAGCTTGGCGATGCGATCGCCGGCCTTGAGCCGCGTGCCGACTTCGGCGACATACTCGAGGCGCCCGGCGGCGCTGGTTGCGAGCTTGGCATCGTCGCGGCTGACGACGCTGCCGGGTGCCCAGCGCCGCGGCGCGATCCGCGCGATGTCGGCCCTGGCGACTTCGACCGGCGTCGGCGGCGGCTCGGGCGCCTTCGCCTGCTGTGCCTGGGTCTTCGTCGCGACGAGCGGCGAGGCGAGGGCCAGGGCGAGTGCGATCGCCGCGGCGGACAACAGCTTGTTTCGCATCGTGTGCTCCATCTTGTTATGCGTCGCTAGGCTGCGCGCGCGACCGCGCCTTTCGAAAGCGTCTCGTCCGTCAGCGCCGGCAGCGACTTCGCCGCCGGCGTCGTGAGGCGCATCAGGCTCGGCAGCAGCAGCAGCGAGAACACCATCGCGACGACGACACCGCCGACGTTCACTGCGGCGAGCCCGCGATAGATCACGCTGCCGGGGCCGGGATTGACGGCCATCGGCAGCGCACCCAGCGCGCCGGTCAGCGTCGAGGCGAGAATCGCGCGCAGGCGCTGGTTCAATGCGAGCCGGATCGATTCCTCGAGCGAATGGCCGTGATTCTGCGCGTCGCGCGTGCGGTCGACGAGCAGGATCGAGTGGTTGACGATCACGCCGACCATCATGATGAAGCCGATCATCGTGAGGAGATCGAGCGGCTGGAACGCAACGGCGCCGAGCACGCGAAGGCCGAGCACGCCGCCGACGAGCGCGACCGGCACCGTCAGCACCACGACCAGCGCATCGCGCAGCGAGCGGAACATCGCCGCCATCAGCATGAACAGCACGATCAGCGCCAGGATGAAGTTCTTGGCCATCGTCGCGACGGTCGCCTGCAGATGATCGGCGCTGCCGGCGAGGCGGATGTTCGCGTCGGGCGGCAGCTTCGCCTTCAGCGCCGGCACGATGTCGTGCTCGATCGTCGCGAGCGCATCCTCGAGCGAGAGCGTCTGCGGCGGATCCATCGTCAGCGTGACGGTGCGGCGATGATCGAGGCGACGGATCTGGTTCGGGCCGAGCGCCGTTTCGAGCTTGATGACGTCGCCGAGCGGGATGATCTGCCCGGTCGGCGTCACCAGCGGCGCTTCGGCGAGCGCTTCGGGCGTCTCGCGGCGATCGGCGCGCAGGATGATCGAAAGGCGGCGCTGGCCGTCGAAATATTCGCCGAGCCACGCGCCGTCACCGAGCGCGCGCACGATCGTGCCGAGCGAGTTGCGGTCCCAGCCGGCTTCGGCCATGCGGCGATCGTTCGGCACGGCATGCAGCTCGAGCGTCGTCTGGTCCGTGTTCGGATTCGCCTGCACGTTCGCGCCGGGGAACTTCGCTTCGAGCAGCTTGCGGCCCTCCTCGGCGACCTTGTTGAGCGTATCGGCGTCGTCGCTCTGCAGGTGGATCGCGACGGAGCGCGCCGAGCCGCCGACGCCGCCGAAGAGCTCGCCTTCGGTCGCGAACGCGCGCGTATCGGGGAAGCCGACCGTGATCTCGTCGCGCATCAGCTTTTCGAGATCGCCGATGCGTTTCTCGTCGACGACGCGCGCGCCGATCGTGCCGCCGCCCGGCCAGAGCCAGATGTAGTAGTTCTTGAGGGCAGGTTGCTTCTCGCCCTTCATGTAAGGCTCGAGGCGCTGGATCAGCGTACCGCCGATTTCGGCGTTGACCTTCTCGGGGCTCATGCCCGGCGGGAAGTTGAAGAACGCGTCGATCGCCGCACGCTTCACCGGCGGGAGATAATCCATCTTCGGCAGGAAGTACCACGAGAGCAGCAGCGGCAGCACGAGGAGACCGAGCACCCAGCCGATCTGCTTGGGACGCGAATCCGTCCAGCGGAGGATGCGCTCGGTCAGCGCCGGCCAGCCGTCGCCGTAGCCCGACTTCAGCTTCTTCGCCTTCAGCCATCCTCCGGCGGCGGCGGGCAGCACCGTGATCGCGACGACGATCGAGAGCGCGACCGCGATCGAGATCGTCAGCGCGAGATCGGCGAAGATCTGGCCTTCGACGTCGCGCAGGAACAGCACCGGCAGGAACACCGCGATCGTCGTGATCGTCGACGCGACCAGCGCCGGCACCACTTGCTCGGTGCCGGTCTTCGCAGCTTCCAGCGGCGTCATGCCGGCCTCCTTCAGCCGGATGATGTTGCCCGACACGACGATAGCGCCTTCGACGACCATGCCGACCGCGAACGCGAGTCCGGCCAGCGAAATGACGTTGAGGCTGCGCCCGCCGAGATCGAGCGCGCCGAACGTCGCGAGCAGGCAGACCGGAATCGCGCTCGCGATCAGCAGGGTCGCGCGCCAGTCGCGCATGAACCACCAGACGCAGATGAGCGCCAGCAGCGCGCCGACGATGAGGTTTTCGGTGAGCAGATTCACCGCGCGGTGGATGAAGAGCGCCGAATCGAAGCTCTGCTCGATGCCGAGGCCCCGCGCCTTCAGCTGGCCCTGGCGCAACTCGTCGACGACCTTCTTGACCTGCTCCAGCGTTCCGAGCACGTTCGCGCCGGGCGCCCGCAACACCTGCAGGCCGATCGCCGGGTTGCCGTTCTGGTACACGAAGAACTGCTGCTCGGGCGGCTTCAGCTCGATCTTCGCGACGTCGCCGAGCTTGACCGGCCGGCCGTCGCGCCAGGCGAGCACGAGCTCGCCCAGATCCTCCGGCTTGTAGCGGCCGGTGAAGCGCAACGCGTACTGGCGCCGGCCGACTTCGATCTGGCCGCCCGACACGTCGATCGGATCGGCGGCGCGGCTCGCGATGTCCGGAATGCCGACGCCCAGCGCGGCC
The DNA here is from genome assembly GCA_937902695.1 of uncultured Rhodanobacteraceae bacterium. Taxonomy (GTDB): domain Bacteria; phylum Pseudomonadota; class Gammaproteobacteria; order Xanthomonadales; family Rhodanobacteraceae; genus Dokdonella_A. Next base: position 1,157 of record CALFNI010000347.1, on the reverse strand, counting down.
GCCTTGGCGAGATCGACCGTGATGCGCACGTCGTCGGGAGGGCCCGCGTTGACGTTGACCGACGCGACGCCCGGCACCGATTCGATGCGCGGCTTGATGACGTCCTCGATGAAGCGGCGGTAGTTCTCGATCGGTCCCTTCGTGCCGGGCAGGAGCTGCACGAAGAACCATGAGAGCGAATCGTTCGAGTCGTTGCCGCCGCCGCCGATCTGGATGACGGGACGGTCCGCGTCCTGCGGCAGCGGGCGGATGCGATTCATGCGGCCGATCACGTCGACGAGCGCGGCCTTCATGTCCGTGCCGATCGAGAACGTGAGATTGATGAAGCTGCCGCCGGAGTTCGCGTTGCCTTCGATCTGCTCGACGCCGGGAAGCCCCTGCAGCACCTGCTCCTGCGGCTCGAGCAGCTGCGCCTCGGCTTCCTCGGGCGAGGCCGCGCGCCAGCCGGTGAAGATCGTGATGTTCGGGCGGTCGATGTCCGGGAAAAGCTGCAGCGGCAGCTTCATGAGGCTCATCATGCCGAACAGGCAGATCAGGGCGACCGTGACGGCGACCGCGATCGGGTTGCGGATGGAGGCGGCGATCAGTCGCATGGCGGCCCTCCCAAGGCCTTCGTCGGCTGGACGTTAGCGGTGCGTCGTTCCGATTCGGATGCGGCAAGAGTCATGCGCGTTCCGTGCGCTGCGGCCAAGCGAACGGGCCCGACGCCAAACCGTGCGACGCTCGAGCGTGCGACGGGAAGAGGGCGCGAAAGCGGCGGCGGTATGGCCATGTGCGGACATCGGGCAGGCATCGGGCTGACGCGCCGGGCCGTGTTCGACGTCGATCGGGCGCTTGCCCGCTGGACAATCGGGCTCAGTGCGGGCCGAGGGTGCCGCGGAGCGATGCGATTGCCGCCGCGGCGACGCCGCCGTAACGCGCGTCGATCGCATTCAGTATCCCGGTTGCCTGTGCGCGATCGCCGGCGGCGATGGCGTGTTCGGCCTCGGCGACTCGCGCGGCGAGCGCGCGCTCGACGCCGTCGCGACAGCCTGCGAGCCGCTTCGCGTCGATGCCGCGAGGCGCATCGAGCCGGTCGAGCGCGCGCTCGAGTGCCGCCGCGCTCGCCACCGCATGGCCGGTGCGCGGCATCGAGACCGAGGCGAGATCGAACACGC
>CALFNI010000346.1 GCA_937902695.1 uncultured Rhodanobacteraceae bacterium | reverse complement strand
GCTCTTCGCCGCCGCGGTCGGCAGGCCTGCCTGCGCGGGCTCGTCGCCGTCGCGCGCTTTCGCGGGTTCGCCGCCGCCGGGCGGCAGCGCGGCGCCGAGGTCGGGCGGCCCCGGAATGTCGAGCGCGAACCTGAGGTCGTAGAAGCGGCCCGTTTTCTTGTCCGCTTCGTCGTTCGTCCTGAAGGTGCCTTCGATGCGCTTCGCGTCGTTCTTGGCGAGCTTCATCGTGTACCAGCCGCTGCCGCTCTGCGAGCCGCTCGATCCGCCCGAAACGATGTTGACGTTCTGCAGCGTGCCGTCGTTTTCGAGGTTGAGCTCGACGCGCGTCGCATTGTCGCGGCGAAGCTGATCCTCGACCGCCTCGCCGCGATTGGCGGCTGCGTTCGCGGCGGCGGCATCGATCTTCCTGTCGGAGAACACGATCGTCGTGATCTCCTTCGTCTTCTCGAACGGATCGGGGCCGCGATACGCGTACGCGCTGACGAGCGCGAGCGGCTTGCCGTCCTGATAGAGCGTGCCCGATCCGTCGGCGTGCGCGACGCCGCAAGCAAGCGCGAGGATCGTGAGCGAACAAGCGAGTGACCGTTTCATCGTGGCTCCCCTTGGCCGAATGGCCGGCGTCGCCACGGTAGTCGGCGCGCCCGCGCCGATCCAATGAAAAAACGGCATCGATCGATCGTCGCGGCTTATGACGATCAGTGCCAGGAATCGCACGATGACGGCGCGGAATCGTGAAGTCACTTTTCATCGGCGCTCAACAAGTTCGCCTTGCGCGCCGGCGGCGGCGTCCGCGGCGCCCGGCGAAGCCGTTGATACGCCTCGGAATTGGCATGCCATCGGCATCGGGCGCGCACGCGACGGAAGAGTCCCGCAGCCGCTTGCGCGCGCGGCCGAGACCACGCGGACGCGAAAGCGGGCGCAACGTTCGTCGGTCAGGCTTCGTCACCCCGCATGTGCCCTCGCACATCCGGCCAATGGACGCGCGGCTATTTCCGGGGGCCGCGAGCGCATCGGGGATTCGTTCAATCGGAGACATCGAGTATGCACTTGCACCTTCGGAGGTTCCTGCCGGGACTCATGCTGCTGCTGGTTTCGCCCTCGCCATGGGCGGCCACGCAGTTCGTCGTGGCCGGCGGCTCGTACAACAGCGGCGGCTACACGTATCCGCAGATCGGGTTCAACCCGCCGCACATCACGGTCAACGTCGGCGACACGGTCACGTTCCAGAATGCGGGCGGCACGCACAACGTCGCTTCGGACGACGGCACCACGTTCCGCTGCGCGAACGGCTGCGACGCGAGCGGCGGCAACGGCAATCCGAGCGACGCACAATGGAACGCGTCGGTGACGATCACCCCCGCAATGGCGGGCCGCCAGATCGGCTATCACTGCGAGGTCCACGGCGCGATGGGCATGACCGGCACGATCACGGTGAACGGCAACGCGACCGGCGGCAACGTGCCGATCACGCCGGGCTTCACCGGCGCATGGTACGACCCGGCGCAGAGCGGCCACGGCATCTTCATCGAGATCGGCCCGAACAACACGATCCTCGCCTGGTGGTTCACGTTCGCGCCGGACGGCACGCAGGCGTGGTTCGGCAATCTCGGCGGCATCGATCCCGCGACGAACACGGCGACCGTCGAGGCGCTGAAGACGCAGGGCGGCCAGTGGATCCCGAACTTCAATCCCGCCAACGTCACGCAGCCGATCTGGGGCACGCTGGTGTTCTCGTTCACCGATTGCGATCACGGGCGCGTCGACTTCAACGCCGTCGCGCCGGGCTACGGTCAGGGCCACATGGATCTGACGCGCGTCACGCACATCGACGGGCTCGCCTGCCCATGACGGCCTAGCGCGCCGACGCGGATCCGCGGCCTCCACGCCCGGCCGCGGATCCCGTCGCAAGCGCATCCGCGCGCGTCCGCGACGCGGCGCGGATTGGCGCGCCCACGTCGCGATCCGGCACAATAGCGCGGCGCCGGCTTCTCGCCGGCGCGTCCGTTTTGCTCGCGCGCGCCCGCGCGCCCCGCTCTTGTCCGTGCCGACGCCGCGATGAACCTGCAATCGAACTTCGAACAGATCCCGCTCAAGGAATACGCCGAGCGTGCGTACCTCGACTACTCGATGTACGTCGTGCTCGACCGCGCGCTGCCGTTCATCGGCGACGGCCTCAAGCCGGTGCAGCGCCGCATCATCTACGCGATGAGCACGCTCGGCCTCGCCGCGACGGCCAAGCATCGCAAATCGGCGCTGACCGTCGGCGAAGTGCTCGGCAAATACCATCCGCACGGCGACACCGCGTGCTACGAGGCGCTCGTGCTGATGGCGCAGCCGTTCTCGTACCGCTATCCGTTGATCGACGGCCAGGGCAATTTCGGCTCGATCGAAGACGCGAAATCGTTCGCCGCAATGCGCTACACCGAATCGAAGCTGACGCCGATCGCCGAGTTGCTGCTGGCCGAGGTCGACCAGGGTACGGTCGATTTCACGCCGAACTACGACGGTACGCAGCAGGAACCTTCCTGGCTGCCGGCGCGCGTGCCGCATATCTTCCTGAACGGATCGACCGGCATCGCGGTCGGCATGGCGACCGACATTCCGCCGCACAACCTGCGCGAGATCGCGACCGCGTGCATCCACCTGCTCGACGAGCCGTCGGCCAGCATCGCCGAGCTCTGCGAACACGTCAAAGGCCCGGATTTTCCGACCGCTGCCGAGATCATCACGCCGCGCGCCGAAATCGCGGCCATGTACGCAACGGGCAACGGCTCGGTGCGCTGCCGTGCGATCTACACGAAGGAAGACGGCAACGTCGTCACCACCGCGCTGCCGCACCAGGTTTCGCCGTCGAAGGTGCTGCAGCAGATCGACGCGCTTGCGAAGGCGAAGAAGCTGCCGATGCTCGAAGACTACCGCGACGAATCGGATCACGAGAACCCGATCCGGCTCGTGCTGTTTCCGCGCTCGAACCGCGTCGACGTCGACGAGATGATGACGCACCTCTTCGCGACGACTGATCTCGAGAAGAGCTACCGCATCAACCTCAACATGATCGGCCTCGACGGCAAGCCGCAGGTCAAGAACCTGAAGCAGATCGTCGCGGAGTGGCTGCGCTTCCGGCAGGACACGGTGACGAAGCGCCTGCAGCACCGCCTCGCGAAGGTCGAACGGCGCCTGCACCTGCTCGAAGGTTTGCGCATCGCATATCTCAATCTCGACGCGGTGATCCGCGTGATCCGCACCGAGGACGAACCGAAGCCGGCGCTGATGAAGCGCTTCAAGCTCAGCGAGGAGCAGGCCGACTACATCCTCGAAACGCGCCTTCGCCAGCTCGCGCGGCTCGAAGAGATGAAGATCAACGGCGAACGCGACACGCTCGAGGAAGAGCGCGCGCGCATCGACGTCACGCTGAAATCGAAGTCGCGACTCAAGACGCTGATCAAGGAAGAGCTCCGCGAGGACGCGAAAAAATACGGCGACGCGCGCCGCTCGCCGCTGGTCGAGCGCGAAGCCGCGCAGGCGCTGGACGAAAGTGCGCTGGTCGCCAGCGAGCCGGTGACCGTGGTGCTGTCGCAGAAGGGCTGGGCCCGCGCGGCCAAGGGCCACGACATCGACGCCGAGGCGCTCAACTACCGCGAGGGCGATGGCCTGCTCGCCGCGGTCAATGCCCGCACCGCCCAGCAGGTGGCGTTCATTGACTCCACCGGCCGCGCCTACTCGACCCCGGCACACACCCTGCCCTCGGCACGCGGCAACGGCGAACCGCTGACCGGTCGCTTCAGCCCTGTCGCGGGGGCCAGCTTCGACGCCATCATCGCCGGCGACAACGACACCCGGCTGATCCTCGCCAGCGACTTCGGCTACGGCTTCGTCACCCGCTTCGAGGCACTCACCGGCCGGCAGAAAGCCGGCAAGCAGATCATCAGCCTCAGCGACCACGCGAAGGTACTGGCGCCGCAGATCATCACCGACCCGGCACGCGACCGCATCGGGGTGGTGACCACCGAAGG
>CALFNI010000345.1 GCA_937902695.1 uncultured Rhodanobacteraceae bacterium | reverse complement strand
TGATGAAGTACGTCGTCTTGTGGCCGGCGCGCTCGCGCTCGGCGATCGAGCGCATCGCGGCGCCGATGACCCAGCGCTCGATCGCGGGCAGCTTGCCGTTCTGCTCGGCGATCGGCAGGAAGTGGTCGGGCAGGATCTCGCCCTTAGGGCCCTTCATGCGCAGCAGCACTTCGTAGAACTCGCCCTCGGCGCCGTGCAGGCTCACGATCGGCTGGTAATAGAGCATGAAGCCGTCGGTCTCGAGCGCCTCGTCGATCAGGGCGATCCAGTGCCGGGTCTTTTCCGCGGCCGCCTTGTCGTGCGCGGCGGGGTCGAAGATGCTGGTGCGGTTGCCGCCCTCGGCCTGCGCGCTGCGCAGCGCGCCCTGCGCCTGTGCGAGCAGCGTCTGCGCATTCGCGTTCTTCTCGCCGATCAGCGCGCCGCCGACGCTGACGGTGAGGCTGATCGACTGCTTGCCGATCTCGAAGATGCGCTCGTCGAATGCCTTCCTGAGCTTGTCGGCGAACTGGCGCGTATCGTCGAGGTTGCGCTTGGCGAGGAGCACGGCGAACGTGTGCTCGCCGATGCGTCCGGCAATGTCCGCTTCGCCGACGTGGCGCCGCAGCAGCCCGGCCATGTCGCCGAGCAGCACGTCGACGTTGCCGAGGCCGACGCCGTCGAGTACCTGCTTGAAGTTGTCGGGCTCGATGACGATCAGCGACTGGTCGATCGCGCCGCTCGCGGCGGTGGCGGCGGCGCTCTCGATCCGCGCGATGGTGTGCTGGCGGTTGAAAAGCTCGGTGACGAGGTCTTTCTGGCGCAGCGCGTCGAGCTCCTGCGCGAGATTCGCGTCGAGCATCTGCCGGCGGAACGTGATCTGCTGGCAGGGCTCGCCTTCGTAGCTCGCCTCGGCGAACTCCATCGTCGCGTCGAAGGTCGAGCCGTCGCTCCGCTGCGCCTTGAGGTTGAGGCGCTGCGGCGGCTTCTCGCCTTTCGACAGGCGCTTCAGCAGCGCCTTGAAATCGTCGGCGTCGTCATCGGCGATCATGTCGAGGATCGACATGCCCTCGACATCCTCGAAATCGTCGAAGCCGAACATCTCGAGGTAGGCCTTGTTCGCGCGCACGTGCATGCCCTCGTGCACGTATGCGATCGGATCGCGCGAGGACTCGAGCCGCGCTTCGCAGCGGCGCTCGGATTCGCGCAGGCTCGCCTCGATGCGGCGCACGCTGCGGCGCATCGTCAGCGCCTCGAACTCGCGCCGCACGATCATCTGCATGTGGTCGGGCCGGTCGCGCAGCGCAAGGCCGCGCGCGCCGTCGCGGAACGCGGCGACGATCTTGTCCTCGTTGAGGTCGCGCCCGGTCGCGATGACGGCGACATCGCGTCCGCCGCGGCTCGCCGCGCTCGCAACCTGGCCGATGCCGAGATCGGCGGCGCCGAGGTTCGCGATGATGAGGTCCGGCGTCTGCTGTTCGAGCGCGGCGTCGAGCTCGGCCTCGTTCGAGGCGCGCGCGGGCCTGACGGCGATGCCGCCGTTGCGCAGGATGCTGATGATCTGCTCGGCCTCCTCGACGGAGTCCTCGATCAGGAGAAGCTTGATGATGTTGTCGGTCTTGGCCATCTCAGACTTGCGATTCCAGGGCAACCGCCGCGAGGGCCGCGCGCCGCGTGCCGATTCGCCCGGGTCGACGTCCGGGGTGGCTCGGGCAGAGGGAGCAACGGGTCCGTCGTGGATCGAAAGGCCGCGTCGCGAGCCGTGGCCTCGCTGCTATTTACCGGATTCGCCCAAGCATTTCCATCGGACCCATGGCTTTTACATCGGCGTGCGGGCCGATTTCTTTACAGCGCCGTCACAACGGCGTCTTCGAAGCCGCGCCGGCGACCTCGCGCACCAGCCTCGGCACGAGATAGCCCGGCAGGCGCGCGCGCAGCGCATCGGCGAGCGCCCGCGCCCGCGCATCGTCGACCTCGAAATGCGCCGTCCCCGCGACCCGATCGAGCTGGTGCAGGTAGTAGGGCAGGACGCCGCAGTCGAAGAGCCGTTCGGAGAGTTCGGCGAGCGTGCCGGCATCGTCGTTGATCCCGCGCAGCAGCACCGACTGGTTCAACAGCGTCGCACCGGTCTGCGCAAGGCGGGCGCAGGCGCCCGCCACCGAGGCGTCCAGCTCGTTCGGATGATTCGCATGAACGACGACGACGCGAGCGAACGGCAGCGCGCCGAGCCAGCCGAGCAGCGCCGCGTCGACGCGCTCGGGCAGGACGATCGGGAGGCGCGTGTGGATGCGCAGGCGCCGGATGTGCGGAACCGCCGCGAGCGCCTCGGTGAGCTCGGCGAGCTTGGATGTGGCGAGCGACAGCGGATCGCCGCCCGAGAGGAGCACTTCCTCGATCGAGGCATCGGCGCGGAGCGCGGCGATCGCGTCCTGCCAGCGGTTCGCCGCGGCCGTCTCCTCCCCGTAGGGAAAATGGCGGCGGAAACAGTATCGGCAGTTGACCGCGCACGAGCCGGTCGCGATCAGGAGGGCGCGCCCGCGATACTTGTGCAGCACGCCGCGCTCCCTGCGCGCGTCGAGATCGCCGACCGCATCGCGCGCAAAGCCCGGCACGTCGCCAAGCTCGGCCGCGCTCGGCAGCACCTGCAGGAGCAGCGGATCGTTCGCGTCGCCGCGCCGCATGCGCGCGACGAAGCCGCGCGGAACGCGGAGCGCAAAGCGGCTGTCGGCGCCGGCGAGGAGCGTGTCAGCGCGATCCGAAAGCCCGACCAGATCGAGGAGCTCGCGCGGGTCGGTGATCGCGTCGCGCCAGAGTTCCTGCCAGCGCCGTGGCTGCGCCGGCAGCGGTTTAGCGGGTATCATCGCGGGATAGGGTCCGGCCGCATCGGCCAGGAAACCCCGCATTCTAGCCGCTTGCGCGCGGCCCCGAACCCCAGAACTTCGCCCGGAGCAATTTTGCATGGCCAGCTATGGCATGAACGACGTCAAGAACGGCATGAAGATCATCGTGGACGGCTATCCGTGCACGATCGTCGACACCGAGTACGTCAAGCCCGGCAAGGGCCAGGCATTCACGCGCGTGAAGTACCGCAACCTGAAGA
>CALFNI010000344.1 GCA_937902695.1 uncultured Rhodanobacteraceae bacterium | reverse complement strand
GTCGCCGGCAGCGGCGTGCACCTGATCGACACGCCCGGCATCGACGAGCTCGACGGCGAGGCGCGCGAGAAGCTCGCATACGAGGTCGCGTCGGTCAGCGATCTCGTCGTGTTCGTCGTCGACGGCGACATGACGCAGCGCGAGCTCGATGCGCTTGCGCTGCTCGCGCGCACCGAGCGGCCGCTGCTGCTCGCGCTGAACAAGGCCGATCGCTATGGCGAGGACGAGCGCGAGCGGCTGCTCGAGCGCCTGCGCGAGCGCGCGCGCGGGCTCGTGCGCGCGGACGATGTCGTCGCGGTCAGCGCGCGGCCGACACCGCACAAGCGCATCCGCGTCGCGGCCGACGGCGCCGAGCGCGTCGAGCTCGTCGAGGTGCCACCCGATATCGCGGCGCTGCGCGACCGGCTTTCGATCATCATCGAGCGCGAAGGCAAGACGCTCGCGGCGCTGAATGCGAGCCTGTTCGCCGGCCGCGTCTCCGACCAGGTCGCGCAACGCATCGCCGATGCGCGGCGCGAGCTTGCCAGCAAGGTCATCCGCCAGTACTGCATCGCGAAAGGTGTCGCGGTTGCGCTGAATCCGATTCCGGTCGCCGATCTTCTCGCCGCCGCCGCGCTCGATGCGGCGCTCGTCATGCACCTCGGCCGCGTGTACGGCCTGCCCCTGACCCGCAGCGAAGCCGGCGCGTTGATCGCGGTGATCTCGGCGCAGCTCGCCGCGCTGATGGGCGCGATCTGGGGCGTGCATCTCGTCGCATCGGCGCTCAAAGGCGTCAGCGCCGGCCTTTCGACCGTCGTCACGGCCGGTGCGCAGGGCGCGGTCGCCTGGTACGCGACCGAGCTCGTCGGCCGCGCCGCCGAGAAGTATCTCGTCGCCGGCAAGTCGTGGGGCGACAAGGGCCCCAAGCGCGTCGTCACCGAGATCGTCGAGAGCCTCGATCGCGATTCGATCCTGCGCGAGGCGCGCGACGAAATCCTTGCGCGGCTCAGGCGCGGCGCCGCGCGCGCCTGAGCGTTGCGGCTCTACTGATCGAAGCCGTCCGCGAAGATGCGGTCGCCTGCCACGATCTGGATCCCGTTGAGCGCGGTGTGCGGATCGCCCTGGTTCGAGTGGAACGTCAGCGTGAAGTCGGACGACGGCGCGAACAGGACGACGTAGTTGCCGACGTTGCTCGTGAGATCGGGATCGGCAAGCACGTAGGTTCCCGCGAACGTCGTGCCCGATGGATCGGCCACTAGCGCGCTCACCGTCGTGCCGCCGCTGGTCAGCGTGAAAAGGCCGGCCTCGTCCTCGGCGACGTCGCTGTAGACGTAGACGAAATAGCCGCCCGCGCTCGCCGGCAGGTTCGAGACCGCGATCGTGCCGGTCGTGCCGGCGGCATCGAGATAGCCGTTCATCATGGCGAAATCCGGATCGCCATCGATGCCGAGCGAGCCGACGCTCGATGCGCTCCACGTTGCGCTCGCACCCGTCTGTGCACCCGTTTCGTCGAAGAGCGACATCGGACCGCCTGCCAAGGCGGCCGCCGCGTTCCAGTTCGGCCGCGCGACGACGCCGGCGAGACCGGGCGTCGCGATCGCTGCACCGGCGCCGACGAAGTCGATGCCGATCACGCCGGCGCCGGGCGCGGCGTCGGTGACATAGAGGCCGACGCTCGCGTCATGCTCGAGCGAACCGCTCGTCGCGGTGATCGTCAGCAGATATTCGCCGAGCGGCGTCGCCGGGTCGGTCGTGACCGTCAGCGTAGCCGTGGCGGGCGGGACGAAATCGTTCGTCGAGAAGGCGGCCGTCGCGTTCGGCGGCAGGCCCTGCACGTCGAGATGGACGGTGTCCGTGAAGCCGTTGATCGCGGTGGTGTCGATCGCGTACTCGACGCTGCCGCCGGGCGCGGTGCCGGGATTCGACGGCGGCGTCGTCATCGTGAACCCGGGCGGGTTGAACAGGCCATACACGTTGACGACCGTGTCGCCGAGGCCGTCGATCGGGAACGAGCCGAGATAGACACGCCCGTTCGCGACCGTCGGCGGGCTGAACTTCGGCCAGTTGCCCGAGCCGTCGCGCGAGGCGTTCTGCTCGGAGTTCCAGAGCTCGTTCATGAGGTTGTCGGCGTCGAACGCGCGCAGGATGCCCGCGTGCACGCCGCTGTTGCCGTCGCCGGTTCTGACCATCGACGACCACACGATGCCCGAGCCCGGCGTGCTGCCGTTCGCCGACAGCGTCAGCACGCCGCCCGACGAGCCGCACTGCGAGAGGACGGTGCTCTGCGAAACCGGCGGCGTGTCGAATGTCGCGCCATTGAAGTGATAGGCGTTGAGGCTGTTGCAGCCGTCGGACCAGACGTACATCCAGGGGCCGACGCCGCCGTCGCGATTCCAGTAGATCGGGCCGCCCTTGATCTGGTCCTCGGAGCCCGCTGGGCTGCTGTTGTCGAACGACTGCACGATGCCGACGTCTTGCGTCGTGCGGTGACCGAGGTCGCCGACGTGCGTCACGTAGAAGATGCCGCCCTTGCCGCCGCTGGCGATCAGGTCCGAGCCGGGCACGAGGATCGGGCCCGAGCCGCCCAGATCGAGATCGACCTGATTGAGAAAATTCACATCATCCGGCGTGAACCAGTCGAGCAGCGGCGCATCCGGCGTCGCGCCGAACTTGACGAACGATTCGCCGAAGTTCGTCGTGCCGTCCCAGGTGCCGTTGCCGGTGGTGTAATAGACGTTGCCGTCGGCGTCGATCGTCGGTGCGCGGCCGGCCATCCAGACACCGGCACCGTTGAAGGACGTGCCGTCGGGCGCGGCGGACCAGATCATCGTCTGCTGCAGCGTCGCCGCGTCGTACGCCATGACCCAGCCGTGATAGGCGAACTGGTCGCTGTGGCCGGACCATGCGATGAAGATGCGGCAGTTCGAGAGCGCGAGGCCGGAGCGCTGGTTGGCGATGCGCGCATCGAACGTGATCCTGCCGCCGGAGCTGCCGCTGCCGTTGCCCGGAACGCTGCCGCCGATCACGACGGGGCTGCCCGGTTTTTCCTCGAACGTCGTCATGTCGAGCGCGTGCAGGCGCTGGATGAACGCGGGGTTGGATCCGTGACACGCGCCGCTGTCGGATGTTTCGGTGCGCACGACGACGTAGATCGTCTGCGTCGCGAGATCGATGACGGGCGTGCTCTCGATGCCGATGTTGCCGATGATGTTGTCGTTGAAGCCGAGCGCATCGTCGACGCAGACGACGAACTCGCCGGGCACCTCGCTGGCGAGATCGAGCGAGAAGAGCGGCACGCCGTGGGCCGACCCGGCGTCGAACGCGTACAGCATGTCGTTCATCGTGGCGACGTACAGCACGTCGTGCGTGCCCTGCCCCGGCACCGCGACGCCGTGCACGTAGAGGGGCTGCGCGTAGACCGAGCCCGAGACGGGGTACGACCAGAGCTTGCCGAACGAATCGACGTTGACGTTGGACGTGGTGAGCTGCGTCTCGGCGAGATTCGCGCCGAGCCGCGCGTCGTCGTAGCGCTCGGTGACGACATCGACCGCGGCCAGCGCGGACCCGATCGGCGCAACGACGCCGAGCGCAACACCAAGCAGCGGCGCGAAGGCGCCTACCGTGCGAACCATTGGTTTTCCCCTTGAGCCAGGCCGCCGATCCTAGCCGAACGGGAGGTGTGCGGTCCGTGCATTTACACGATGTTGCACACGTGAAACGGCCGCGCGGCGCCGCGGGACGACACGTTCGCGCGGCGCGACGGCGGTGCCCGTTCGCCGCTGACGGCGGCGCGCAAACCTGCGACTATCGCGGCGCGGCTGGCGCCGCATGACATCTTCCCTTTGCTCCGGGCCGACGCGCCGGCCCGATCCTGAGGAGTCCGTATGCCCGCCCATTCCGCCATCCGCCGCGACGTCGGCGCCTTCGCCCTGATGCTGACCGGCCTCGGCTCGATCATCGGGTCGGGCTGGCTGTTCGGCGCGTGGCACGCGGCGCAGCTCGCGGGCCCGGGCGCGATCTACGCGTGGATCATTGGCGCGGTCATCATCACGTCGATCGCGCTGACGTATTCGGAGCTCGGCGCGATGTTCCCCGAATCCGGCGGCATGGTCCGCTACGGCCACTATTCGCACGGCTCGCTGGTCGGCTTCATCGCGGCCTGGTCGAACTGGATCGCGATCGTCTCGGTCGTGCCGGTCGAGGCCGAAGCGTCGGTGCAGTACATGGCGTCGTGGCCGTGGCCCTGGGCGCAGGCGCTCTTCGTGCACATGCCCGACGGGCACGGCGAGCTGACGCCGCCCGGCCTCGCCATCGCGGCGGTGCTGGTCATCGTCTATTTCCTCGTGAACTTCTGGAGCGTCAAGCTCTTCGCGCGCACGAACTCGGCGATCACGGTGTTCAAGCTGGTCGTGCCCGCGGCGACCGCGATCGCGCTGATCGCGACGCAGTTCAACACCGGCAACTTCTCGATCGGCGGGCATGGCGGCACGCACGCGCTCAGCCTGCCGGCCGTGCTGACCGCCGTCGCGATCAGCGGCATCGTGTTCAGCTACAACGGATTCCAGAGTCCGGTGAACCTTGCCGGCGAGGCGAAGAACCCGGGACGCAGCGTGCCGTTCGGCGTGCTCGGCTCGATCGCGCTGGCGACCGTCGTCTATCTCCTGCTGCAGGTCGGGTTCATCGGCGCCGTCGATCCCGCGCTGATCGCCGAGCACGGCTGGGCCGCGCTGAACTATTCCTCGCCGTTCGCGCAGCTCGCGCTCGCGGTCAATCTCAACTGGCTGGCGCTGCTGCTCTACGCCGATGCGTTCGTGAGCCCGAGCGGCACCGGCATCACGTACACGGCGACGACCGCGCGCATGATCTACGGCATGGAGCGCAATGGCACGCTGCCGAAAGTCCTCGGCACGGTGCATCCCGTGTACGGCGTGCCGCGCCCGGCGATGTGGTTCAACCTCGGCGTCGCGTACATCTTCCTGTTCTGCTTCCGCGGCTGGGCGACGCTCGCGGCGGTGATCTCGGTCGCGACGATCATTTCGTACCTGACCGGTCCGGCCAGCGTCGTCAGCCTGCGCCGCACCGCGCCGGAGCTGCACAGGCCGTTCAGGCTGCCCGGTCTCCAGGCGATCGCGCTCGTCGCCTTCGTGTTCTCGGCCGAGCTGCTCTACTGGGCGAAGTGGCCCCTGACCGGCGAGATCATCCTGCTCGTCGTCGTCGCGCTGCCGATCTATTTCTACTACCAGTGGAAGAGCGGCTGGCACGACTTCGCGCGTCAGCTGGCCGGCGCGTGGTGGCTCATCGCCTATCTCCCCGTGATCGCGCTCGTCTCGTATTGCGGCAGCGCGCAATTCGGCGGCAAGGATTACCTTCCGTTCGGCTGGGACCTCGCCGTCGTCGCCGCGATCGGCATGGCCTTCTATTTCTGGGGGATCAATTCGGGCTGGCGCACGCCGTCGGTAGAGGCCGCCCATGGCGAGATCCCGCCGCTCGACCCCGAAGCCTGACCGGCGGACCCGATCGGCCGACGGCGCGCGCATGCGAACGGATGCGCCGGCCGCCGAATCGCGCGAAAATCGCCTTTCCCTCGCACCCGGAAGGAGCGTGCCATGATCCACACCGCCTTGATCAAGTCGCAGTCGATCGCGTCGCTTGCCGCTGGTTTCGCGCTGGTCTTCGCCGTCACCGCGGCCGCGCAGGATCTCGGAGCGTTGAAGAACGTCGCGCCGGGCGGCGGAGTCGATCTCGGCTCGCTGGCCTCGGGCAGCGCCGGCAATGCGGCCGGCGTCCTGCAGTACTGCGTGACGAACAACTTCCTCGGCGGAGCCGACCTCGCCAACGCCGGCAGCACCAAGGACAAGCTGATCGGCAAGCTCGGCGGCCAGGACAAGGCCGACGCCGATCCGGGCTTCGCGGCCGGCATGCAGGGCAACGTGATCGGCGGCGACGGCAAGTCGGTCAGCATCGCCGACATGGGCAGCCTCGAGAACAAGCTGACGCAGACCGGCTGCAAGGCCGTGCTGGATCACGCTTCGTCGCTGCTGTAGACGCTACTTTCCACATCGGCGCCGCCTCAGGCGGCGCCGATGAAGCGCCTGACGTCGTCCGGGCCGAACGGCCAACCGAGCTCGCGCCCGCCCGCCGCGTCGCGCAAGACCGGAATGCGCTCGCCGTAGCGCGCTTCGAGCGCGGCATCGTCGTCGATGAAGACGCTGTCGAAGTCCGGCACGCGCGCGACCGCCAGCACCGCGAGCGCTTCGTCGCAGAGCATGCAGTCGTCGCGCTGGTAAAGAACGAGTCGCATGCGGCGGCCCGGTGACGCGGGCGCGTAGAATAGCGTCCTTTGTGCCCCCACCTTCTTCGTCATGGCCGTCAGCGTCTTCGATCTCTTCAAAATCGGCATCGGGCCGTCGTCCTCGCACACGGTCGGGCCGATGCGCGCCGCTGCGCGCTTCTGCGAGCGCTGGCTCGCCGGACCCGGCATCCTCGATCGCGTCAGGCGCGTGCGCTGCGAGCTGTTCGGCTCGCTTGCGCTGACCGGGCGCGGACACGGAACGGACAAGGCGATCCTCTGCGGCCTCGAAGGCGAGTGGCCGGACCGGATCGATCCCGACTCGATCCCGTCGCGCCTGAAGCGCGTGCGTGCCGAAAAGAAACTCCGCCTGCTCGGTCGCCACGGGATTGCGTTCGACGAGAAGACCGATCTCGTCTTCAACAAGCGCCAGAAGCTGCCCTACCACTCCAACGGCATGCGCTTCTCGGCGTTCGGCGACAACGACGAGCTGCTCGCGACGCGCGACTACTATTCGGTCGGCGGCGGCTTCGTCGTCAATCAGGACGAGGCGGCCGAAGATCGCATCGTCGCCGACACGACGCCGTTGCCGTTTCCGTTCACGAGCGGCGATGAGCTGTTGAAGCTTTGCGAGGAAAGCGGCAAGTCGATCGCCGGCGTCATGATGGAAAACGAGAAGTCGTGGCGCAGCGAGGCCGACATCCGCGCGGGCCTGCTGACGATCTGGCGCGCGATGCAGGCCTGCGTCGCGCGCGGCATCCGCGAGAGCGGCACGCTGCCGGGCGGCCTGCATGTCAAGCGCCGCGCGCCGGAGATGTACAAGGAGCTGCGCGATCGGCCGGAAGCTGCGCTCCGCGATCCGCTGACGATCCTGGACTGGGTCAATCTCTACGCGCTTGCGGTCAACGAAGAGAACGCCGCGGGCGGGCGCGTCGTCACGGCGCCGACCAACGGCGCCGCCGGCATCGTCCCGGCCGTCATGCATTACTACGAGCGCTTCTGCCCGAAGGCGGGCGACGACGGCCTCATCGAGTTCCTGCTGACCGCGGGCGCGATCGGCATTCTCTACAAGGAGAACGCGTCGATCTCGGGCGCCGAAGTCGGCTGCCAGGGCGAAGTCGGCGTCGCCTGCTCGATGGCGGCCGGCGGACTCACCGCGGCGATCGGCGGCAGCATCTACCAGGTCGAGAACGCCGCCGAGATCGGCATGGAGCACAACCTCGGCCTCACCTGCGACCCGATCGGCGGCCT
>CALFNI010000343.1 GCA_937902695.1 uncultured Rhodanobacteraceae bacterium | reverse complement strand
CTTGAGCTTCGTTCCGACCGGCAAGTCGCGCAGTTTCGCGCGCCACGCGACGAGCGATTTCCGATCCGCCGGCGCGCCGTCGATCGCGACGATGCGATCGTCCGGCGCAAACCCGGCCTTCGCGGCTGCGCTGTCCGCCGCAACGTCGGCAACGACGAGCGCATCCTGGTCCGCCAGCAGGAAGAATCCGCTGCGATCGAACGCGTCGGGCTTGCCATAGCCGGCGTTCGGCTTGAAGTAGAGCCGCTTGTTCGCGTAGTCGAACGCCACGGTGAAGCGCTTGAACACGCCGCCGCCGAGATTGCCGGCGAGATCGGGGTTCGCGAACGACCCCTTGTCCCCGGTGTAGAGATCGCCCGCGATGCCGGGAATCTCGAGATCGCCGAGCTTCAGCATTCCGAGCCGCGCCGGCCGGCCGCGCGAAGGACCGCCGACGCCCCAGCCGATCACGGCGTCGGGCGCAGCGTGATATTTCTCGACGAGCGTGTGCTCGCGCACGAACGGCGAGTGCATCGTCAGCGAGGAGCGCGAGCCGGTATCGATGCTCATGCGCGCCGGCATGCCGTCGAGCGTGCCCTCGACGATCGGAATGCGGTCGTCGAGCTCGAACGGCACCATCGTCGCGCCGGCCGGCGGCGTGAACCTCGCAGGCTCGGTCAGCACGAGCTCGTGCTTCTCGTAGTCGATCGTGACACCGAAGCGGCGGAACATCTCGTAGCCGACGAGGCCGTCGCTGTCGACGCCCTCGACCTTCGAGAGGTCGCCGAGATCGATGATGTAGAACACCGGGTCCGCGAGCGCCGCGCCGCCGAGGCGCACTTCCTTCGCGTGCGCGAGCGAGAGGTCGACCGCCTGGTCGCCGACGCCGCGCGCGGCGAGCTTGCCCTCGCCGGCGACGCCGAACTTCTTCGCCGCGGCCGGCGTCAGGAGGTTCACGCCGCCCGTGTCGACGAGGAAACGCGCCGGCTTGCCGTCGATCGTGCCGCTGGCATAGATGTGGTTGTTGACGAGGTCGAACGGGATGCGCGTCGTGCCGGAGCCGTCGACGATGCGCGCGGTCGGCGCCATCGCCGGCATCGCGAAGTCGGCGTCTGCGACGGCGCCGTTCAACGTCGCCTTCGCAAGCTTGATTTCGCTCTGCCGGCGCGGATCGGTGCGGCCCGCGGCGTCCGTCATGTCCGTCGTCGCGTGGAACGCGACGCGGACGCCCTCGACGTCGCGATAGTCGTCGAACACGGTCGTGACCGTGTCCTGGCCCTGCCGCTGCACGGTGCGCGCGAGCAGACCGCTCGACGGATCGAACCAGAGCGCCAGCGTCTCGCCGCCGTCGGGTTTCGCCTCGACGACGCGGTAGCGCCGGCCGTCGGCCTCGCGATCGGCGACCGCGCCGTAGCTCGCCGCGATGCGTTCCGGATACCAGAAGCCGCGCGCGTCGAGCCACGCCTGGCTCCGTGCGCGCCGCTTCGCGTCCGGCGTGTCGAGCGCGGCGACTTCGCCGCCCGGATCCTTCGTCCAGGCGAGCGTGCCGTCGTAGCCGTCGGCGCCTTCGATCGGGCCGAGCTTGTAGGCATCGGCCGAGCGGCCGGTGGCGAGATCCGTCACGACCGTCACCTCGCCGCTCAGCCCGCCCGCGCCGAGCGTGCCGGTCGCATGCAGCGTGCGCACGTTGTCCCACGCGGCGCCGCCGCTGGCGGCCTTGAAGCGCGCCATCAGCGCGGCCGCATCCCCGGCGTGCGCCGAAGCTGCCAGCAGCAGCGGAATCGTCAGGGCCACCAGCCAGCGTGCGAACATGATCTACTCCATTTGTATCCAATGGCCGCGCGTTGCCGGGCGGCGTCGTTTGTTGAATAATCGGACAGAATTTCAATCCAGGCAAGCCAACCAATGGCACAGAAGCCGAAATCGCACGGCCCGATCGAGAATCCGAAGGAAATCGGGCTGCTCGCTTCGCCGACACGCATCGAGATTGTCGACACGCTCGAATCGATGGGCGGCGAAGCGACCGTCGCCGAGCTCGCGGCGCAACTCGGCCGGCCGGCGGACGGCCTCTACTACCATTTGCGCCAGCTCGCCGAAGGCGGCCTCCTGATCGAGACGGCGACGCCCGAAGGCCGCCGCTATCGCACGCGCGTGCCGGCGGGCGAGCGCCTGCGCCTGCGCTACAAACCGGGCAGGAATGCCAACGCGCAGGCCGTCGGCGACGTCGCGGCGAGCGTCCTTCGCGTCGCGGGGCGCGATTTCAAGCGCGCCATCGCCGACGCCGGTGCGATCGCCGAAGGCCCGCTTCGCGAGCTCTGGGCGGCACGCAACAAGGGCTGGGTCGGCGACGCGGAGCTCGCCGAAATCAACCGGCTCCTGGTGCGCATCAACGCGCTGCTGCACCGGCCGCGCACGACGACGCGCAATCGGCTCGTCGCGCTCTCGTGGATACTCGCGCCGGTCGACGCAAAGCCCGCGCGACGCGGGTCCGCTGCGAAGCGCTGAGTTTCCACATGCAGCGATCCGTCTCGCGCCGACGGCCTGCTAGACTCGCCGCCGCGATGCCGCGGAGACGCCGATGAAGAAAACGAAGAAGCCGACGGTGAGCCAGGCGCAGGCCGAGGACGCCGTCCGCACGCTGTTGCGCTGGGCCGGCGAAGACCCGAAACGCGAAGGCCTGCTCGATACGCCCAAGCGCGTCGTCGAAGCGTACCGCGACTGGTTTTCCGGCTACGCGACCGATCCGCACGAATACCTGCGTCGCACGTTCGAGGAAGTCGCGGGCTACGACGAGATGATCGTGCTGCGCGACATCGAGTTCGAATCGTTCTGCGAGCACCACATGGCGCCGATCATCGGCAAGGCCCACGTCGGCTATCTGCCGACCGACAAGGTCGTCGGCATCTCGAAGCTCGCGCGCGTCGTCGACGCGTACGCGCGGCGCTTCCAGGTGCAGGAAAAGCTCACCGCCGAGATCGCGCAGTGCATCCAGGGCGTGCTGAAGCCGCGCGGCGTCGGCGTCGTCGTCGATGCGGTACACCAGTGCATGACGACGCGCGGCGTGCACAAGCGCGGCGTATCGATGATCACGAGCCAGATGCTCGGCACGTTCCGCGAGGACGCGCGGACGCGCTCTGAGTTCCTGCGTTTCATCGACATCGACGGTCACCGCTGACGCGCTGGCGGGTTTTCCTGAGATCACCCGATGAACGTGAAGGTCGTCATCGCCGCGGTCGTCCTCGTGCTCGCCTACCTCGTCTGGCACGCGCATTCCGCGCGCGTCGAGGCCCAAGCACTCCGGCAGCTGACCGACGAGAACGGCTTCCTCGACCTCGCGACGCCGAGCGGCGCCGATCCGCGGAAAGTCTGGATCGTCGCCGCGGCGAACTGCCCGAAGGAAGGCGCGCGCCGCGCCGAGGCGCTCGCGCACGACCTTTCCG
Source organism: uncultured Rhodanobacteraceae bacterium (assembly GCA_937902695.1). GTDB lineage: Bacteria > Pseudomonadota > Gammaproteobacteria > Xanthomonadales > Rhodanobacteraceae > Dokdonella_A. Next base: position 1,737 of record CALFNI010000343.1, on the reverse strand, counting down.
AGCGCGACGTCGTGTTCGAGCGGCATTCAAGCGTCTCGTTCTCGCTCGGCGCCGACGATCCGGCTCTGGTGCGTCGCCTCGACAGCGTGCTGAACGGCGAGACGCCCATCGTGTTCGTCAACGGCCGGATCAAGGCGAATCCGGCGCTCGACGAAGTGCTTGCCGAATATGAGGTCGCGCAGCGCTAGCGCATTCGAGGGCTCAACCGCCGATCTCGGCGAGCTTCTGGCGCACGTTCCGGATCTGCGGCGCCTGCCACGGATCGTCCGGATTGGCGTATTCGAGGAAGCGCGCGGCCGCCTCGCGATAGCACGGCTTGTCGCCGGTCGCATCGCACAGCATCGTGCGCACCAGCCAGGCCCGCACCGATTTCGGATCGCGCTCGATCAGGTGATCGGCGAGCGGCCGCGCGCGCTCGGGCTGATTGAGCTTCTGGATGTAGAGTTGCGCGAGATCTACCGCCGCAGCGACATGATCGGGCTCGGCATCGAGGATCCGGCGATACGCCTTTTCGACATCGCCGGTGCGTCCCGCGTCGGAATACGCGAGCGCAAGCGCGTGCAGCACCGTGACGTTCGACGGATCGCGCACGTTGGCGCCGTTGAGGTCCTGCAGCGCCCAGTCGGCGCGGCCGAGGCTGCGCAGGTTCTGCGCGCGGTAGGCAAGCCAATCGTCGCGCCCGAAGAAGCGGTAGGCCTGCGAGTAGTAGCGCGTCGCGGCGATGAGGTCTTCGGCGAGCACCGCGGCGGCGCCGGCGCCGGCGAGGAAGCACGCGGCCGGACCGATCTCGCCCGCCGTGCGGTAAAGCGCGAGCGACCGCGCGCCGTCCTTGTCGCACCCGTCGCAACGCAACGCATCCGCTTCGCTGCAGATCGGCTCGGCGGCGAAGAGCGCAAGCGACGGGTTGGCGTCGGCGTGCCGCGCGGCGCCCGCCGCGACATCCTGCATCAGTCCGAGCGAGCCGCCCCATTGCGGCTGCACGGCGTCCATCCATGCCTTGTAGATCCAGCCGTCGGCGGGGTCGATCGCGAGCGCCGCGTCGACCCATCGGTCGCGGCGCGCGTACTCATCGGGCTCGTGGCCGATCTGCGACGTCGATACGAGCCCGTAGTACGCCGCGATGTGACGCGGATTCTTCTTCAGCGCCGCCTCGAAGTCGGCGCGCGCCGCGTCGACGTGCGCGTTCATCGCCGCGAACTTTGCCTCGGACGTGTTCACCGCGAGGTCCTCGCCGCGCGCCTGCCACGCGAGCGCGTAGCGGTGCAGTCCGCGCGCGACCAGCGCATGCGCGCTCGAAGGATCCTCCTCGACCCAGCGCCGCGTCGTGTCGCCGGCCCACTTGGACGGCGTATCGAACATCCACCAGAACGCCCACGTGAGGTAACCGTGCTCGCCGGCCTCGCCGCGAGCCTGGTAGCCGTCGAAGGCGGCGTCGATCTCTTCGGGATGGTGCGCGTCGAGCGCGTGAACGATGTCCTGCCAGGTGAGCATGCGCCGGGCGAGGGGCTTGCACATCGACTCAATCAGCGCAGGCGACCAGTGGAACTCGTCGGGATTCGGATAATCCAGGCACCGGCGGTAGAGATCGGGCTGCTGCTCGGCGGCGTGGATGCGATCGAGCTCCGCATCGAAATCGGCCGCGCGCTCGACGTGCGTGACGTGCTCTTGCTGCCTGCCGAGCCGGAATGCGATCACGGCCGCACCAGCGACCGCAAGCACGAACGCAATCGCGATCGT
>CALFNI010000342.1 GCA_937902695.1 uncultured Rhodanobacteraceae bacterium | reverse complement strand
TGGTGTTCTTCTATCCGAAGGATTTCACGTTCGTCTGCCCGACCGAGATCAAGGGTTTCGGCGATCTCAACAGCCAGTTCAACGATCGCGACTGCCAGGTGCTGGCGGCCTCGACGGACAGCGAGTTCGTGCACATGGCCTGGCGCAAGGATCACAAGGATCTGCGCAACCTGCCGTTCCCGATGCTGGCGGACACGGCCAAGCGCCTGACCACGGCGCTCGGCATCCTCGATGCGGAAGAGGGCGTTGCGAAGCGCGCGACGTTCCTCGTCGATCCCGACGGCATCATCCGTTTCGCGTATGTCACGGACGGCAGCGTCGGCCGCAACCCGCAGGAAGTGCTGCGCGTGCTCGATGCGCTGCAGACGGACGAGCTCTGCCCGTGCAACTGGAACAAGGGCGACGAGGTCCTGAAGGCGGCGTAAGCCGTCTTTTCTCCCGCCTGCGGGAGACGCTCTTCCGCTCTCCCGCTTGCGGGAGAGGGCAGGGTGAGGCAGCTGCGGCGAGGTTGGAATTTTCTGGTGCCGGCCCCATAAACGGGACACGGCACTCCGGAGCGACGCCAGGCGGCGCTCCACAGTTCGGACGGCATCGGTCTCCTCCCTCCCCAACGATGTCGTCCCGGCCGGCGACCCCCGCAGTCGCCGGCCACCTGTACTCAGCCCGGTCCTCACGAGGACCGGGTTTTCTCCGAGGAGTTGCCGATATGAATCTCGAAACCATCAAGTCCCGCGTTCCGGATTACGCGAAGGATCTGCGCCTCAATCTCGACTCGGTGCTTACCGAGAGCGGCGCGCCGGGCCTGTCCGCGAAGCAGATCGCGATCATTGCGCTGGCGAGCGCGATCGCGTCGCGGCATGCGCCGCTGACCGAGGCGATCGCGGCGAAGGCCGCGTCGGTACTGAACGCGCAGGAGCTCGACGCGGCGCGCGCGGCGGCCGCGATCATGGCGATGAACAACATCTACTACCGCTTCACCCATCTCGTCGAAGAGCGCGAATACGAAACGATGCGCGCCAGCCTTCGCATGAACGTGATGGCGAACCCGGGATGCTCGAAGATCGATTTCGAGCTGGCATCGCTCGCGGTTTCGGCCATCAACGGGTGCGGCAAGTGCGTCGACTCGCACGAGAAGACGCTGAAGAAGCACGACGTGCCGGCGCTCGCGATCCAGAGCGCGGCGCGCATCGCGGCCGTGATCCATGCGGTGGCGGTCACGATCGAACAGGCCGCTGCAGCGGCGCCGGTCATCGCCGAAGCGGCCTGAGCGGGATTTCATGCGACACATTGGGCGCGCCGTGACCAACGCACGGCGCGCCCTTCTTTTATGGCGCGAGGCTGAACCGTCCTTTCACGACGCGCATGACTAATCGGCCATGCCGGCCCGGGTGCGGCATGGTCTTCTGCGTCCCTTTCGACGGCGACATCGGCAATGCGAATCTTCTTCCCGGCGCGTGCCGCGCTCGGCCTCGCGGCGGCGATCGCCTCGGCGGCGATCGCGGCGAATGCCGCTGACGACATCCCGACCGGCAGGCTTTCGGACGACGCGATTCCGCGCCATTACACGCTCAGGTTCGAGGTCGATCCGCGCGGCGATCGCTTCAGCGGCGAGACGCATATCCGCGTCGATCTCGCCAGGCCCGCCGATCACGTCTTCCTGCACGCGCAGAACATCGACATCGCGAAATCGACCGTGACGGCGAACGGCGAGACGCGCGAGGCGACGGCGATCGCGCACCGCGAAGCCGGCGTCCTCGACGTGCGATTCGGCCGCACGATCGCCGCTGGCGACATCGAGCTCGCGTTCGAATACAGCGCGTCGTTCAACGGCAAGCTCGAAGGGCTCTACAAGGTCAAGGTCGGTGGCGACGCGTACGCGATCACGCAGATGGAGCCGATCAGCGCGCGCCGGGCGTTCCCCGGGTTCGACGAGCCGCGTTTCAAGGTGCCGTTCGACATCGAGCTGACCGTGCCGGCCGATGAAGCGGCGGTTGCGAACACGCGTCAGACCGCCGAGAAGAAATCGGCCGACGGTTTCTGGAAGACGCTGAGCTTCGCCACGACCAGGCCGCTGCCGACGTATCTCGTCGCGTTTGCCGTCGGCCCGTGGGACATCGTCGATGCGCCGCCGATTCCCGCGAACGACGTCCGCAGGACGCCGCTGCCGCTGCGTGGCATCGCGCCGCGCGGCAAGGGCAGGAAGCTCGCCTGGGTGCTCGGCGAAACGCCGGCGGTGATCAGCTTCTACGAGCACTACACGGACCAGCCGTATCCGTTCGACAAGCTCGATCTCCTCGGCGCGCCCGATTTCTCGGCCGGCGCGATGGAGAACGCGGGGTTGATCGTCTATCGCGACGCGCTGCTGCTGACCGACGAATCGACGCCCGCCGATCGCTATCGCGCGGTGTTCAACGTCAACGCGCACGAGATCGCGCACCAGTGGTACGGCGATCTCGTCACGGTGCCGTGGTGGGACGACATCTGGCTCAACGAAGCCTACGCGACCTGGGCGCAGCGCAAGGCCACGCTGGCGCTGAAGCCGGACTATTTCGGCGACATGGAAGCGCTCGAGGCGCGTCTCAACGCGATGAAGAACGACAGCCTCCTGACCGCGCGCAAGGTGCGCCAGCCGATCGGCGGCCACGGCGACATCGAGACCGCGTTCGACAGCATCACCTACCAGAAGGGCGCGAGCGTGCTCGGCATGTTCGAGGCGTGGGCCGGCGAAGACCGGTTCCGCGCCGGCATGCGCCAGTACCTCGCGGGCCACGCATTCGGCAGCGGCAACTCGAACGATCTCGTCGTTTCGCTGACCAAGGCCGCCGGCAAGGGCGAAGTGTTCTCGGCGTCGATGAAGAGCTTCCTCGATCAGCCCGGCATTCCGCTCGTGCGCACCGAGCTCGCGTGCAAGGACGGCAAGGCGTCGCTGGCGCTCTCGCAGTCGCGCTACATGCCGTTCGGCGTGCTCGGCGAAGGCGCTCCGCAATGGGGCACGCCGGTCTGCACGCGCTTCGGACGCGGCGACGGATCGGGCACCGAGTGCTTCCTCCTCGACAAAGCCGAGCAACGCTTCGACGTGAGCGGCGGCTGCCCCGACTGGTACCTGCCGAATGCCCAGGCGCGCGGCTATTACCGGTTCGACATGGCGCCGGCCGATCTTTCGAAGCTCGGCACCGCGGTTACGCATCTCTCGGCGCCGGAGCAGGTCATCTACGCCGATGCGTTGACGAGCGCGTTCCGGCGCGGCGAGCTCGGCCCCGCCGCGGTGCTCGACGCGATGCCGGCGCTGGCGGGTGCCGGGATGCCGCAGGTCTCAACGGCGCTGCTCGACACGTTCGGCTGGATCCGCGAGGAGCTCGCCGACGATCGCGTGCAGGGCGTGCTCGACGCGTATGCCGCGTCGATCTACGCGCCGCGGATGACGCAGCTCGGCTACCACCGGCGCGCCGGCGACACCAGCACGACGATCGCGCTGCGCCAGCGTCTCGCCAGCTTTCTCGCGCTGGTCGTGCGCGATCCCGGCGTGCGCAGGGAGCTCGCCACGCAGGGACGTGCCGCGCTCGGCCTCGACGGCAGCGGCATGATCGATCTCGCGCGCGCCGATCCGGATCTATTGCGCACGATTCTCCGCGTGACCGTGCAGGACGCCGGCGCACCGGCGTTCGACGCCGTGCAGAAGGCGTTCGCGGCCAGCCGCGACACCAACCAGCGCTATGCGCTGCTCGCCGGGCTCGGCGCCACGCGCGATCCCGCGCTCGGCGAAAGGGCACGCGATTTCGGCCTCGATCCGTCCGTGCAGGTCGGCGAGCTCGCCAACATCTACGAAGCGAACGTCGACGAGCCCGAGAACCGTGCGGCCGCGTGGAAGTGGCTGCAGGCGAACTACGCGGCGTATCGCGAGCGCCTGCCGGCGTTCCGCGTCGGCTACATGCCGAAGACGTTCGCCGACGGCCGCTGCAGCGGCGCCGAGGCGGACGAGCTTTCGGCGTACTTCGCGCCGCGCATCAGGGAGCTCGTCGGCGGCGACCGCGGGCTTTCGCAGACGCTCGAGACGATCCGCCAGTGCGCGTCGTTGCGCGAGCACGAAGGCCCGAAGGCGCTCGACGCGTGGCTCGAGACGCGCGAGTCGCACGGCGCTTCTGCGAAGGCCGGCATGCACTGATTTTCCCCGCTCCCCCTTGCGGGAGAGGGTAGGGTGAGGGCAAGCGCGCGCAACGCTTCCACAAGATTGCCCTCGCCCCAGCCCTCTCCCGCAAGCGGGAGAGGGGGAAAAGCGCCGCGGGAGGAGGCAAGATGAAGCCTTGCTAAGATGGAACGCACATCCGGCAAGGCAAGGCACGGCGATGGACGAGCCCAGTTCGGTCGCGGAAGCGTTCTCGCGCATACCCGAGCGCAATACCGGCGATGTGATCCTGCGCACCGCGCAGCAGCATCATGTCGCGCTGTCGAGCATGGCCGACACGAAGGCCAACATCATCATCACGGTGTCGTCGATCGTGCTGACGCTCTCGCTCGGCCGCATCGGCGATGCGGAGCTCAGGCCCGCGGTGCAGACGCTCGCGATCTTCACGCTGATCTCGCTGTTCTTCGCGATCCTCGCGGTGCTGCCGAAGCATCGCTCGCTTCGCGTCGGCGACGACAGGTTCCCGGCCGATTTCAACCTGCTCTTCTTCGGCCACTTCGCCGATCTTTCGCGCGAGCGGTTCCTGCGCGAAGTCGCCGCGACGATGAAGCCCGACGGCTCGGTCTACAAGGCGATGGCGAACGACCTCTACTCGATCGGCTGGTACCTCGCGCACCGCAAGTACAGGTACCTGCGCTACAGCTACCTCTTTTTCCTCGCCGGGTTCGTGCTGGCCTGCGCCGAGCAGGCGTGGCGGGTGTTCGCGCGCTGAAACCCCGCGTCGCCCGCGCCAGCGTTGCAGACGTTGGCGGATCCGCATCCGCGATTCCGTACAGCTCACATACGCACACGCCGTCTTCGCTTCGAGGGAAGTCCATGCGCGCATCGCTGCTTCGCGTCGTCGGGTCGATCGCAACGCTTTTCGTCGTTCCCGCGCTCGCCGAGCCGCCGGTGCCGGCGCCGCTCGAGGCGTGGCGCGCATGGGTCATGCACGATCAGGCGTTTCGGGCGTGCCCCGCGATCGCGCAGCGCAAGGCCGACGCGCCCGCGGATTTCATCTGTGCATGGCCCGGCGTCCTCAAGCTCGACGCCGATGACCACGGCGCGAACATCGCCCAGCACTGGCGCGTCGATGCCGACTCGTGGGTGCCGCTGCCGGGCGACGCGGACCACTGGCCGCAACAGGTTACGGTCGACGGGCAGCCCGCACCCGTCGTCGTGCACGACGGCGGCGCCGCGCTTCGCCTAACGCCCGGCGCGCACGACGTGCGCGCGCGGATTCCATGGTCCGAGCGTCCGCAGTCGCTGCGGGTGCCGCCGTCGGTCGGCATCGTCGCGTTGTCGATCGACGGTCGCCCGATTGCGCTCCCGCAGCGCAGCGATTCCGATGTCACGCTCGGCCGCGCCGAAGGCGCGACGCCGGAAGCCGACACGCTCACCGTGCGCGTCTACCGCGAGCTCTCCGACGGCGTCCCGGCGATGCTGACGACGCAGATACGGATCGCCGCATCGGGACAGCCGCGCGAGATCGTGCTGGGCCCGGCACTGCCCGACGGATTCGTGCCGCTCTCATTGAATAGCGATGCATCGCCGGCGCGGCTCGATGCCGACGGCACGCTGCACGTGCAGGTGCTGCAGGCCGGGTTCGTGAACGTCGACCTCGACGCGCGCGCTACGGCGCCGCTCGCCAAAATCGTCGCGCGCGTACCCGACGCGCCCTGGCCGCAGCAGGAGATCTGGAGCTACGAAGCCGCACCGGCGCTGCGCGTCACATCGGCCGAGAGCGCAGTGCGCGTCGATCCGCGGCAATCCGAGGTGCCCGACGACTGGAACGCGCTGCCGGCGTTCGCGCTCGGCGACGGCGCGACGCTCGCCATCGAGGAGCGCTCGCGCGGCCTCGCGCCCGACGAGAAGAACCGCCTCACGCTCGATCGCGAGATGTGGCTCGACTTCGCCGGCGACGGCTGGTTCGCGCGCGACCGGATCGGCGGCGAGATGCTGCGCGGCTGGCGCTTCGACGTCGCGCCGCCGCTGACGCTCGAGCGCGCCGATGCACTGAACTCGGAGTTCCGCTCGAAACAGGGCGAAAGCCTGCTCGTCACGCGCGGCACGGCGCCGGGCAGCACCGGCGTCGAGTGGCGCACGCCCGCCGTCGATCTCGCCGCCGGCGTGCGCATCGCATCGGCCGCGCGCGTGCTGCCGGTGACCGGCTGGCAGGAAGGTTTCGATCGCGTCTCCGCGACGCTGCACCTGCCGAGCGGCTACAAGCTCCTCGGCGCGCCGGGCGCAGACTCCGCGTACGGCAGCTGGATCGCCCAGTGGACGCTGCTGGACGTGTTCATCGCCGCGATCGTCGCGCTTCTGGCGTGGCGGCTCTTCGGCATCGCCGGCGCTGCGGTCGCGGCGGCGTACCTCGTACTCGGCTATCAGGAATCCGGTGCACCGTTGTGGACGCTGCTCGCCGCGATCGCGCTCGCGTTGATCGCGCGCGCGTTGCCGGCGGGTCGGCTTGCGTCGGCGGCGGCATGGCTGCGGCGCGCCGCGTTCGCGCTGCTGATCCTCACGGCCCTTCCATTCCTCGCGGCCGAGCTCCGCTACGCACTGCATCCGCAACTGGAAGGCGAAGCGTCGATCGCGCCTTTCGCGCTCGATGAACAGCTCGCCATCGGCAGCGGGGAAAACGCAGCGCCGGCGCCGCCGCGGGCGCCGGAGTCGGCGCCGCGGGTCGAAGCGCCGGCCGGAAGCTTCCGTCACCGGGCGGAACCGAAGCAGAAGACGGTGACGGTCGCGGCAACGGACGCGCGACGAACTGACGCCATGGATCACTTCAGCGAGTCGACCGTCACGCAGACCGGCGCCGGCGAGCCCGGCTGGTCCACCGGGGCGCGTTACCGGCTCGAATGGAGCGGACCGGTGCTCGCGACGCAGACCGTGCGTCTCGTCATCGTGCCGCCATGGCTCGT
>CALFNI010000341.1 GCA_937902695.1 uncultured Rhodanobacteraceae bacterium | reverse complement strand
GCTCGAGCAGCGGCACGCGCGAATCCTGAGCCTGCGCGAGCACGCGGAAGTTGAACTCGAGCTGCGCGAGCTCGCGGTTGAGGTAGAGCGCGGGATCCTTGAGGTCCTGCAGCGTATCGCGGTTCATGGCGTCATCGTCGCACGGATGAGTTGGGTCTCGGCCTCGCGCTCGGCCGGCGCGAGCGGCAGGAAGCCTTCCTCCGCGATCAGCGCCTGCGCGCGCTCCGACAGCACGTAGCCGAGGAACGCGGCCGGCAGCGGCGCGGGCGCGCGGTCGGGCGGCTCGTTGACGTAGAGGTAAAGCAGCCGCGACAGAGCGTAATCCCCGTTCATGACATTCTCCATGACGGGCGCCACGGCCTGCGCATGCTCGTCCGGCGCGTAGGCGAGGGCCTTCACCAGGCCGTTGACGTAGCCGATGCCGGCGTAGCCGATCGCCTCGCGATTGCCGGCGACGGCGGCGACCGTCGCGCCATGGCCGGGCCAGACCACGACGTCGGGCCGGTAATCGCCGCCGCAAAGCGCCGTCTCGCGGAAGAACTCGCTCGTTCCCGACGCGCTGTTGCGGCCGGTCGCGAGAATCCGCGCGGCGGGCGCGCCGGCGACGCCGAGCGCGGCCCAGCGCGTGACCGTCTCGCTGGCGCCGCAGCGGAGCGTCGAGGAATAGATCGCGTCGAGCTGGCGCCGCGTGATCGCCTGCAGCGGGTTGTCCGGATTGACGAACACGACGATCGCATCGTGCGCGACCGCGACGCGCGTCGGCGCGTAGCCGAAGCGGCGCTGGAACGCCTGCGTTTCGTCCGCGCTCATCGGCCGGCTCATCATGCCGATATCGGCCGCGCCTTCGAGCAGCGCGATCGGCGCGCTCGCCGAGCCCGGCGCCTGGATCTGCACGCGCACGTCCGGATGCTGCTGGCGGAACGCGTCGGACCAGCGCAGCACGAGCGCGCTGATCGTGTCGGAGCCGACGATCGTCAGCGGGCCGGCGATCGGATCGGCGGACGCAGCGCCCGCCAGGGAAGCGATCGGCCACAACGCGACCACGATGGCCCATGCGCGCGTTGCGCGGGCCGTGGAGCGGCACCTGGCCGCAAGCCGTCGTGCGATGCTCACGAAAGCGCCACGACCGCCTGCGGCTCCAGGAGGCGCTCAGGGCCGAACACGCACGAGAACACGCTGCCGACGCCGAGCTCGCTCGTGATCTCGAGGCGCGCCTGATGGAGCTGCAGCACGTGCTTGACGATCGAAAGGCCAAGGCCGGTGCCGCCGGTTTCGCGCGAGCGGCTCGTCGAGACGCGGTAGAACCGCTCGGTCAGCCGCGGCAGGTGCTGCGCCGGAATGCCGTGGCCCGTGTCGATGACGGACAGGCGCCCGCCGAGCGCGTCGGTTTCCCAGCGCAGCGTGATGCGTCCGCCCTGCGGCGTATAGCGCACGGCATTGCTGACGAGGTTCGAGAAGGCGCTGTGCAGGTCCTTGGGCGAGCCGCGAAGATCCTGCGGACTCCGGATCTCGATCGAGACCGCATGCTGGCCCTGGCTCAGCGCGACCGCTTCGCGGCGCAGCGCCTCGAGCAGCGGACGCATGGCGACGCGCTCGGCGGGAATCTCGTGCTGCGCTTCGAGGCGCGAGAGCGTCAGGAGATCCTCCACGATCTGCGTCATGCGCCGCGACTGGTTGCGAAGCTCGCGCAGGATCGGCTCGTATTCCTGCATCTGCTCGGGCTCGATCAGATCGAGATAGCCGTGCACGACGGTCAGCGGCGTGCGCAGCTCGTGCGAGACGTTCGCGACGAAATCGCGGCGCACCTGCTCGAGCCGCATCAGCTGGCTCACGTCGCGCGCGATCAGCAGGCACTGATCGCCCGCGTAGCGGATCAGGCGCAGATTGAGCCGCAGCGATTCGTCGCCGGGCGAGGGCTGATCGTTGAGCGGATCGATGCCGCCCTGGCGCAGCCAGTCGACGATGCGCGGCGCGCGCAGGAGGTTGGTGACGTGCCCGCCGACGTCTTCGGGATACTTGAGCCCGAGCAGGTGCCGCGCCGCCGCGTTGAACCACTGGATGCGGTGATCGCCGTCGAGCGCGATGACGGCATCGGGCAATGCGGCGGCGGCGTCGCGGAATGCGCGCAGCAGGCCGACGAGATGGCGTTTCTCGTCGAACGAAGCCCGCCGGCGGCTCGAGATGAGGTGTTCGAGCTCGGCGCGGAGCCCCGATCCGCGCGCGTCGGGCCTCCGGCGGCCGCTTTCGAGCCAGCGCGCGAACCCGCGCAGGCGATAGGCACCCAGCGAGAGCCAGATCGCCGCGACGGCCAGCAGGCATGCGGCGATCGCATGCAGCCACCAGCCGATCGCGAGCGCGACGGCCGATGCCAGCGCGAGGCGCCAGATCCCGTTACGCCATGCACGCGACAGGCGCGAAGTCATCGATGCGGTCCGTCGTCCACGCGGCTTGCGACCGGCGGTGGCGCCATGACGGTTTCATGGCGCTTTGCGCGTGCCGGAATGGCTTCGCGCCGCGCGCTCACACGCTCGTCGAAAAGCGGTAGCCCGCGCCGCGCACGGTCTGCACGAGGCCGTCCTTGCCGAGCGGCTCGAGCGTCTTGCGCAGGCGGCGGATGTGCACGTCGACCGTGCGCTCCTCGACGTAGACGCCGCCGCCCCAGACGTGATCGAGCAGCTGGCTGCGCGTGTAGACGCGCTCGGCGTGCGTCATGAAGAAGTGCAGCAGGCGGTATTCGGTCGGGCCGATGTGCACCGGCGAATCGCCGGAGAACACGCGGTGCGCGGCGCTGTCGATGCGAAGGCCGCCGAGCTCGACGACGCCGTCGGCATCCTCGCCGTGCGTGCGGCGCATGACCGCGCGGATGCGCGCCAGCAGCTCGCGCGTCGAGAAGGGTTTCACGACGTAATCGTCGACACCGGCATCGAGCCCGCTGACGCGATCGGTTTCTTCGCCGCGCGCGGTCAGCATGATGATCGGCACTTCGCGCGTGAGATCGTCCTTACGCAGGCGTCGCGCGAGATCGATGCCGCTCATGCCGGGCAGCATCCAGTCGAGAAGGATGAGATCGGGCACGCGCTCGCCGATGACGCTCTGGGCGGCGCGCGCGTCGGCCGCGTGCATCGCTTCCATGCCCGCCTTGCGCAACGCGAACGCGACCATGTCGCGGATCGAGGTTTCGTCTTCGACGATCAGGATGTGTTTTTGCACGTCGGCACGCTCGCAACGCCGGAAGGGCGTTTGTGACGTCGTCATTGCAGCCGGGAATTGTTACGGCTGAATGACAAAAGCAGCGAAATCGAGCCCGATGCCCCGTTTCACGGCCGCCAAATCCGCATCAAATATTACAGTAATGTTGCGCGAGGGCGCCAGATCGACCCTGGCGTCCCCGAGGTCGGCGCATCACCGTAGCGGCCGGCGGCGGTCGCAGCAGCTCAGGCTGAGCGAGCCCGGACTGTCCGAGACGGGATCCGGCGCGCCGCGCTTGCGCAGCGC
>CALFNI010000340.1 GCA_937902695.1 uncultured Rhodanobacteraceae bacterium | reverse complement strand
TGGTGCGCTGTCCGATCGTGTAACCGGTGAGCTTGAAGAGGCGGCCGTAGGGCGTCAGCTCCGGAAACTGCCCGCCGGCATGGCAGGCCACGCAGTTCTGCCCGGTCTGCCGCGCGAACACCGGCAGCGCGCGGCTGCAGACCGGTATCAGCGCGAGCACGATCAGCACGAAGAGCGCGAGGAGCCCGTGCATCGTCGAGGCTCGCGTTCGGTCTTTCGCATCCGCGCCCATGGCGTATTCCGCTTCGATCGCGACGCCGCCACCCTACGCGCCGCCGACGGCGCGGGCTTGATCTGCATCAAGGATTCGGTTTGGGCGAACGCATGTCCTGCGATCGCGGGCGCGCTCAGAACCGGTAGCCGACGTCGATGCCGATACCTCGTGAGCTCAGGCGTATCGCGTTGCCGGCCTCGTGGCTGCGCTCGTTCTGCGCGAGGAAGCTGTAGAACACATAGGCGCCGGCGTGCCAATCCGACGCGAAGCGGTAGTGAACGCCGGCCGAGAGATCCTCGTTGGTCTGCGCGAGCCGCACCTCGCCGCCTTCGCTGTGATGGCTGTCGACCCACGGCAGGCGGCCGGCCGTTGCATCGACGTCGAGATTCCACGCGTCGGCGAACGGATAGTCGAGATGGAGGCCGATCACCGGCACCGGCAGCTCCTGCACGTAGAAATCCTCCTTGAGCTCGTGGCCGGCGCTGTCGCCCGCGATCGTGCCGTCGAGCCGGAAGTCGAGCAGCACGTACGTCGCGCCGATGCTGCCCCAGATGCCGCCGCCGTTGTCGAACGCGGCGAAGCGGCGCCAGTAGGCGACGTCGGCTTCGAGGAAATCCTGGAAATGCGTGACCGTGTCGAGCTTGCCCGGCGCGACGGTCGTGCCGTTGTACACGACGGGCCCGGTGATCGTCGTGCTGCCGTCGAGCATCGACGCGGCAATGCCGAAGCGGAGCTGGCTGTCGTCGGAGAACGCACGCGTCGCGCGGGCGCGAAGCGTCGTCATGTCGTTGACATCGAGATCGTGGTCGATGTGGAGGCGCGTGCCCTGGATCTCGTTCTCGCGCACCTGCACCCAGCCGCCGGGCGAGCCCGTTTCGGCGTAGACGGTGATGTCCCAAGGCGAATCGGCGCGCGAGCAGTTCGGAACCACGAGGCCGCCCGCGAGCAAAACGAGGGCGAGGCCCTGATGCGGGCGCGGTGCAACGCCGATGCGATTCCGGTGAATCATGGCGACCGCGGCGGTGCGCGGTTCAGTTCGCGGCGACGTGAAAGCGGCCGCACGCGCACCGCCAGCGTCACCGTACTCCGGCGCGCACGCGGTGCAAGCGTGCTTGTATC
>CALFNI010000339.1 GCA_937902695.1 uncultured Rhodanobacteraceae bacterium | reverse complement strand
GATCTCGATCGGCGAGATGCTTTCGGTGATCGAGGATGGCTCGCTCGAGGAACTCGATCTGGCGCGCCTGCGCAAGGAATGGCAGCTCGCGGGCGGCAAGACGCCGGTGGTCGGCATCACCGGCACCGGTGGCGCGGGCAAGTCGAGCGTCGTCGACGAATTGCTGCTGCGCTTCCTGCACGCGTTTCCCGACATGCGCATCGCCGTGCTCGCGGTCGATCCGACACGCCGCCGCTCCGGCGGCGCGCTGCTCGGCGATCGCATCCGCATGAACTCGCTGCGCTCGAAGCGCGTCTTCATGCGCTCGATGGCGACGCGGCGCCAGCACGCGGCGACGAACATCGTGCTGAAGGACTGCATCGCGTGCCTGAAGGGCCTCGGCTACGATCTCGTCATCGTCGAGACCGCCGGCATCGGCCAGTCCGATTCGGAGATCGTCGATCTCGTCGACTTCCCGATGTACGTGATGACGAGCGACTACGGCGCGGCGAGCCAGCTCGAGAAGATCGACATGCTCGATTTCGCCGAGCTCGTCGTGCTGAACAAGTTCGACAAGCGCGGCGCCGAGGATGCGCTCCGCGACGTGCGCAAGCAGTGGAAGCGCAATCGCACCGCGTTCAAGATGAAAGACGAGGACGTTCCGGTCTATCCGACGATCGCGAGCCAGTTCAACGATCCCGGCATCACGTGGATGTTCGCGAACCTCTGCCGGCTGCTGCGCGACAAGCTGCAGCTTTCGGGCGGGAAATGGACGCCGGAGGTCGACACCTCGCTCAAGGAGCCGCGTGCGACGGTGCTGATTCCCGGGAGCCGCGTGCGCTATCTCGCCGAGATCGCCGAGCAGGGCCGCGGCATCAACAGCGGGATCGGAAAGGAGGCCGAAGCGGCCGATCGCGCGCAGGCGATGTGGCAGGCGCTGCACGAAGTCGATGACGGGAAGCTGCCGAAGGCGCTCGATCTTTTCGATCCGGCGGATCTGCTCGGAAACGCGGAGGCCGATCGCAGCGTGCTCGTGCTGCGCCAGCGCTATCAGGATGCGTTGAAGTCGCTGTCGACGGAGTCGATCGCGCTCCTGCGCGAATGGCCGCAACGCCTCAAGTCGATCACCGACGAGCACTACGTCTACGAGGTGCGCGGCAAGGCGGTCGAAGGCAGCAACTACGTCGAGTCGCTGTCGCACCAGATGGTGCCGAAGATCGCGGCGCCGACCTACAAGAGCTGGGGCGAGCTGCTCGCGTTTCTGTGCAAGGAGAACCTGCCGGGCGCGTATCCGTACACCGGCGGCGTATACCCGTACCGCCGCACCGGCGAGGATCCGACGCGCATGTTCGCGGGCGAGGGCACGCCCGAGCGGACGAATCGTCGCTTCCACTATCTGTCCGTCGGCCAGAAGGCCGCGCGCCTCTCGACCGCGTTCGATTCGGTGACGCTGTACGGCGAGGATCCGGCCGAGCGACCTGACATCTACGGCAAGATCGGCAATTCGGGCGTCAGCATCGCGACGCTCGACGACATGAAGAAGCTCTATTCGGGCTTCGATCTCTCGGCGCCGACGACGTCGGTGTCGATGACGATCAACGGCCCCGCGCCGATCATCCTGTCGATGTTCATGAACACGGCCGTCGATCAGGCCGTGGAGAAATACCTTCGCGCCGACCAGCCGCGCTGGGATGCGGCGCACGCGAAGATCGAGAAACTGTTCGAGGGCCGCGAGCGGCCGCGCTATGCCGGCATGCTGCCGGAAGGCAACGACGGACTCGGACTCGGCCTTCTCGGCGTGACCGGCGATCAGGTCGTCGACGCCGAGACGTACGCGAAGATCCGCGCCGAAACGCTCGCGCTCGTACGCGGCACGGTGCAGGCCGACATCCTCAAGGAAGACCAGGCGCAGAACACCTGCATCTTCTCGACCGAGTTCGCGCTGCGCATGATGGGCGACATCCAGCAGTATTTCGTCGACCACAAGGTGC
>CALFNI010000338.1 GCA_937902695.1 uncultured Rhodanobacteraceae bacterium | reverse complement strand
CTTCGCGAGATCGGACTTGCCGCCGATTTGCGCCTGATGCAGCGCGAACCCGAGCACGTCCTGCACTTCGTCCGGCATGGCGAGCAGGTTCTTCTTGCTCGAGGCGATCCAGATCAGTGGCTTGACGGCGCCCGGCCTCACCGACGGATTATATCCAAATGGGAATAATCCTCAAGCGCCCCGCGCTTGCAAGCGTCTGAGCCGGCGCCGCGCTCTTACGGCAAGTCCTTCCCTTCAGGCGTCTCGTCGATGTGAAGCTCGGCAACGGTCGGCACGTGAACTTCGGCGACGCCCGCGGCAGTAAGGTCCCGATTCAGCACCGGCAGATCGTTCTCGCGCGTACGCATCCACAGTTCTGCGGCGTGCGTGAGGCGCTCGCGAGCGTCCGCGAAAACTTTCGCTTGGGCGTCCGTCGGCGCGGCATCGACAGCTTCGATATCCGTTGCGAGCGACGCCAGTGTTTCGGCGATGCCGCCGACGTTCGGTGCCGCAGCGGCTTGGCCTTCGCGGAACGGTGCGATCTTCTTTTCGAACGCGTCGAGGGCGGACTTCGCCCTGGCTGCGTTCGGGTTCTTCTTAGCGGTAGCGAGTTGCTCGTGGACGGCGTCGATCTCTGCATACGTTTGCCATGCCTTCGCAAGCTCGCCTTCAACATCGCGATAGAACGCAAACGCCTGCTCAAGCTCCGCGCGCGTCGCATGCGCCCGCGGATGGGGCGCAACCGTCAGCGTCTGATGCGATTCCCGCCCATCGACGATGAGCGCAACGTCGTAATCGCCCGGCAACGCCAGCGCACCTTCCGGCGTCAGCGGCGTGTCCTCGCCCCACACGGCCGCGATCGAATAGTTGTATTCGACCGCCTTCGGCCGCGGCCAGCGCAGGTTCCAGACGAAGCGGTGCGCGCCGGGTTCCGGTGATGGTTTCGCTACGGGTTTCGTCCACGCTTCGGCGAAGTAGCGTTCGGCCTTGATCGGCGGCGTCCTGTCGTCGCTCGCGAAGCGGCGGACGACGCGCGGCTTGCCGTCGGCGCCGGCGCCCGTCGCGCGAATCTCGATGACGACCCGCTTCGCTGACTTGCCGAGCGTGTAGTCGAAGATCGCGCCGGTCGGCGGATTCGTGCCGAGCGCGGTGTCGGCGGGCGGCGGCGTGTCCTTGTTCTGGCTGCCACGCACGCGGATCGCGGGCGCGGGTGCGAAGAGGTGCGCGTCGGCGTGCGCGATGCTCGCGTTGATCTCGCGCAGCGGCGACACGTCGTCGAGCACCCAGATTGCGCGGCCTTGCGTCGCGGCGATGAGGTCGTTGCCGTGGACGAGCAGGTCGCGCACCCAGGCGACCGGCAGGTTACGCTGCAGCGGTTGCCAGGCGTCGCCGTCGTCGAACGAGACGTAGACGCCGACGTCGGTGCCGGCGTAGAGCAAGCCTTTCCTGATGGGATCGGCGCGGACGACGGCGACGAAATGGCCGTCCGGTAGTCCATTCGTTATCTTCGTCCAGGTCTTGCCGTTGTCGTGCGTGCGCACGGCGATCGGGTGGAAATCATCCTGCCGGTGGTTGTCGGCGGCGGCGTACGCGGTGCCGGGCTCCTGCGCGGAGAGATCGAGCGAGGCGATCTTCGACCACTTCGGGATGTTGTTCGGCGTGACATTGCGCCAGTGCGCGCCGCCGTCGGCGGTGGTCGGGATCAGGCCGTTGTCGGTGCCGATCCAGATTTCGTCGTTCGAGCGCGGCGATGGCGCGATCGAGTAGATGACGCCGTAACCGCACGCGGTTGCATTCGCGATCGGCACGTCGCCGTCGCAGTGCTTCGCGCCTTCCTGCTTGCCGGTGAGGTCGGGGCTGATCGCGTCCCAGTGCTGGCCTTTGTCGTTCGAGCGGAACAGCAGCTGCGTGCCCGCATAGAGCGCGTACGGCGCGTGCGCGGAGAATGCGATCGGCGAGATCCACGTGTAGCGGTATTTGATGTCGGTCGGCCGCTTGCCGTACGCGGACGTCGGCCACGGCGAGACGTTCTGCACTTCGCCGGTGCGCGCGTCCCAGCGCGAGATGCGCGAGCCCAAACCGGATCCGTAGATGATGTTCGCGTCTTCGGGATCCGGCAGGTCGTAGTCGCGCTCGTCGCCGCCGACCGGGTGCCAGTCGCGGAACGAGATCGCGCCGTAGTCGCTGCGGCTTGCGATGCCGACAGTGCCGGAATCCTGCTGGCCCGAGTAGATCCAGTACGGGAAGCGGTTGTCGGCGGCGAGGTGGTAGAACTGGCCGGTCGGCTGGTTGTACCAGTCGCTCCAGTGCGCGCCGCCGTCGACGCTGACGACGGTGCCCTGGTCGCTCGCGGTGATCATGTGGCTCGGCAGGCGCGGGTTGATCCAGAGGTAGTGGTAGTCGTCGCCGCCGGGCGCGCCCTTGATGATCGTGAAGGTCTTGCCGGCGTCGGTCGATTTGTGGATCGACTGGCCGACCGTGTAGACGGTGTCCGGTTCGTTCGGCTGCACGGTGAGGCGGCTCATGTACCACGTCGAGACGGCGCTGGCCTTGTTGACGAATTGCCAGTGCTCGCCGCCGTCGTCGGAGCGGTAAAGGCCGCCGTGGTCGTCGTCGTCGATGTCGGCGTAGAGGCGCGTGGCGCCGCTGGCGAGATGCGCAGCGGCGATGCCGATGCGCCCGAGCTTGCCTTTCGGCCAGTTTTCGCCTTGTAGACGTTTAAACGTCTGCCCGCCGTCGGTCGATTTCCAGATCGCGCTGCCCTCGCCTTCTATCGGCGTGAAGTAGCTGAGCCAGGGCCAGTTGCGCGCGGTCCACGTCGTCGCGAAGACGATCTTCGGATCGGCGGGATCGGCGGCGAGATCGACGGCGCCGGTCTCACTGTCGACGAAGAGCACCTTCTTCCACGTCGCGCCGCCGTCGGTCGTGCGGAACACGCCGCGATCGGGACTGGGGCCGAAGATGTGGCCGAGCGCGGCGACGAGCACGGTGTTCGCATCGTGCGGGTCGATCAGGATCTGGCCGATGTGGCGCGTCGTCTCCAAGCCTGCGTGCTGCCAGTGCGCGCCGCCGTCGGTCGATTTGTAGAGGCCGTCGCCGGCGGCGATGTCGTAGCGGGGCTCGGGGTGGCCCATGCCGACGTAGAGCGTTTTCGGGTCGGACGGTGCGATCGCGATCGCGCCGACGGGCGCGGATTCGAGGCCCTCGGACATCGGTTGCCACGTCGCGCCGGCGCTGTCGGTCTTCCAGACGCCGCCGCCGGCTGCGCCGAAGTAGAAGACGTTCGGCTGCTCCGGGATGCCGACGGCCATCGTCGACCAGCCGGCGCGGAACGGGCCGACGAGGCGCCATTCGAGGCCGCCGAGCATCGAATCCGGAATCGCGGGCGGCGCCGCAATCGAAGGTGTCGCTGCGAAAAGTGCCGCGGCGGCGGCGATGGCCGGCATGAAACGGGAAGACATCGAGACTCCTTGGCGGCGCGCAAAAAGCGAACAATACTCCGCCGGGCGGCGGATTGTGGGGTCCCGAAAGTATGAGGCCTCGCACCGGGATACGCCTGCGACGCGGCGGCCCGGCGGCGCGTCCCTATCGACCGACGCACGGAAACGGGGATCCGACATGTCCACGCTGCGCTCGCTGTTGATGGCTTTCGTCGTGCTTCCGGTTGCTGCGCATGCGTATTCGCTTGGCGAGCCGCACGTTCGCGGCGGCGTCGCGGCGCCGCCTGTCGTCCGCGGCGACTTCGTCTACGCGCCGAGCGGCATCTCGTTCGAGATCTGGGATCTTTCCGACGCGGCGCATCCCGCGAAAATCCCGTTCGAGCTCGCCGAGCGCGCGCCCGGGCCGATCTTCGCGCTTGCGGTCGTCGGCGACTATCTCTACGCGGCCTGGTCCAACGACGCCGAAACGAGCGCAGGCTTCGAGATCTATTCGCTCGCCGATCCGGCGCATCCCGTGCGCGTCGGCGAAGCCGGCACGACACCGAGCGCCATGCTGGTCGCCGACGGCGATTACCTCTACGAAATCGACGGCACCTCCGGCGTCACCGTGCTCGATGTCGGCGATCCGCTGCATCCGGTCGTCGCGGGCAGCGCCACCGGCAACGCGCCGTTGCCGCAGTCGATCTATTCTGCGGAGATCGCGCGCAATCAGCTCTACGTCTCAGGGACGAGCCTGATCGAGACGGCCTGGGCCACGATCTTCGATCTGGCCGATCCGGCGCATCCGCTCGTGGTGGGCGGAATCGGTCTCGGCGCTTTCGGCGTGCTCGGCCCGGTCTCCGATTCGGGGTACGCGGTGGCCTTCGGCGATGCGGCGGGCGTCTACGACGTGCGCGATCCCGCGCACATCGAAGCGGTCGGCACGATCCCGGCGCTCAACGGATTCGCGCGCGGCGCGTTCCGCGGCGACGATCTTTATCTATTCGGCGACACCACGCTGCCGGTCTTCGATGTGTCGACACCGGCGGCGCCGGCGCAGATCGGAGAGGCGGCGATCGACACGGGCAATCTGATCGCGCTCGTGCCGCTGCCGGATGGTTTCCTCGCGACGACGGTGTCCGGACGCGGCCTCGTCATCGATGCGTCGGCACCCGCGACACCGGTGCTGCGATCCGAAATCGACGTTCCGAGCCCGAGCCCGATCGTCGATGCCGCGCTCGACGATCGCAGCGCCTACGTCATCGGCGAAGGACATGCGCTCGAAGTCGTCGATGCGGCATCGCTCGAGAACGTCGGCGTCCTGGAGGCATCGACGACCGGCGATCCTGCGCAGTTGTCCTCGCCGATGTCGATCGGGCTCTCGGGATCGACGCCGATCGTCGCGGATTACGGCGGCCTTTTCGCCATCGACGTCAGCGACCGCGCGAATCCCCGCATCGCGGGCTCGCTGCCGATCGGCTTCTACAATCCCGTGCTCGTCGCCGGCGATCGCGCGTATGTTTCGACCTTCGACGGCGCGCTGACGATCGTCGATGTCTCCGATCCTGCGGCTCTCGCGGTACGCGGCACATTGCCCGGCATCTTCTTCACGCCGCTCGCGGCGGCCGGATCGCGCGTCTTCGCGTTCGGCACGGATCTCAACCTCGTCGAAGCCGTGCATATCGTCGACGCGAGCGATGCGGCGCATCCGTCGATCGTCGGGCGCTACGTGCCGTGCGTCGGCACCGTTTTCCAGACGCTCGCGGCGAGCTCCGACGGCTCGACGATCGGGATCCAGTGCGGCGACGGCGGCGTCGAGATCGTCGACGCACGCAATCCCGCGACGCCGGTGCTCGCCAGCACGTACCGTCCTTCGGATCCGGCCGACGGCACGGCGTCGATCGCGGCGAACGGCTCGACGTTCTATCTCGGCAACGCCCATGGCATCGATGAGCTCGACGCATCCGACCCCGCTGCGCCGGTGCTTGGCGCGCGGCACCCGCTGGCTTCTTCGCCACGCGTCATACGATTCGCGCCGAATGGCTCGCTGCTCGCGCTGACGAGCGCCGGCATGTACGTGTTCGATTGCGTCGCCTCCAGTGGCGAGCGCCCCGCACCGTGCCGCGACGGCGCCGCGATCGTCCATCCCCCGCGCGCGCATTCGCTGCACGGTTCAGCACGCTAGCCGGCGCTGTCGGCTTGGATCGCCCGCCCGGCCGCTTCGCGTGGCCCGGCGTTGATTTGCATCAATGCCGCGTCGCGCCGGCCGACCTATCGTTCGCGCCTCTTCATGCGACGTGCGATCGGAGCCGAACGATGGACGAAACCATCCGCAAGAAGATCCAGTCGCTGCTCGACGAGCACCGCATCATGACGCTCGCCACGCTGCGCCCGGACGGCTGGCCGCAGGCGACGACGGTGGGCTACGTCAACGACGGACTTGAGATTTACTTCCTGTGCGGGCTCGAGAGCCAGAAGGCGGCCAACCTCGCGCGCGACGATCGCGTTTCGCTGACGATCGATCACGACACGCCGGACATGATGGCGATCACCGGCCTTTCGATGGCTGCGCACGCGACGCCTGTGGTCGATCGCGCGGAGGCGGAGAAGGCGTTGCGGCTGATGCCGCTGAAGTATCCGCCGCAGACCGCGCTGCCGTTCGCGATGCCGACGCCGGACGACGTGCGGATCTTCCGCGTGACGCCGGTCGTGATCTCGGTGCTCGATTACTCCAAAGGGTTCGGGCATTCGGACCTCGTGACCTGCTGAGGCCTGCCCGACGCGGCGCCTGGCAATGCGGCGCCTGCGCTACGCGTACTGCATCTTGCGCGTCATGCCGCCGTCGACGATGAAGTTCTCGCCGGTAACGAAGCCCGATTGCGACGACAAAAGATACACGGCGAGCGCACCGATATCCTCGGGCGTGCCGACACGACCGACCGGATGCTGCGCGTTGTCGCGTTTCGAGAGCTTCGGCGCGCGGCGCGCATCGGGCTTGCGCCACGCGTCGGTCGCGATCCAGCCCGGGCTGATGCAGTTCGCGCGCACGCGCGGGCCTTCGCTGATCGCGAGCGCGTGCGTGAACGCGAAGAGCCCGCCTTTCGTCGTCGCGTACGGCTCGGTGTGCGGCTCGGATTGCACGAGCCGCGACGAGGCGATGTTGACGATCGCGCCGTCCGCCTTGCGCAGTGCCGGCAGTGCATGCTTCGCGCAGAGGAATGCGCCGGTGAGGTTGGTCGCGATGTAGCGGTTCCATTCGGCGAGCGCGAGTCGCGCGAGATCGGCAACGTGCGGATCGGCGATGCCGGCGTTGTTGACGAGGCCGTCGATGCGGCCGAAGTGGCGGAGCGCGGTCATCGCGAAGCGTTTCGCG
>CALFNI010000337.1 GCA_937902695.1 uncultured Rhodanobacteraceae bacterium | reverse complement strand
CAACAGCTTCGAGCTGCTCCACGTGGCAAGGCAGGTTGCCGCGTCGCTCGCCGAATCGGGCTGGCGCCCGCCGCTGCCGGCGCGCGACATCGTCGTCTGCGGCGACGTCGGCACCGCGAGCCTCAAGACGATGCTCGTCAACATGCTCGAAGGACGGTTCATCTCCGAGCACGACTACGACATCGCGTCGCGCATCGCCGATACGCTGTGCGGCGGCGTAATCGAACGAGGCTCGACGGTCGACGAGAAGTGGCTGCTCGATCTCGAGCGCGCGCATTTCGTCGCGCTCGCGAAGACGCAGAAGACGCAGGATCGCATCGCGCACACGATGTCGACGGGCAAGCCGCTTCGGAACTAACTTACACCTCGTCGTTCCCGCGACTGCGAGCGAAGCGAGCGAACAGCGGAGCTGGCCCGAAGGGCGAGCGCGAAGCGCGAGTAAAGCGGGAACCTGGCGGCTTTGGCTCGAAGGCGAAGGCACTGGGTCCCCGCTTTCGCGGGGACGACGGGATTAGAAGGACATTACAGCCATGACCAAGCAAATCCAGGACGCCTACATCGTCTCAGCAGTCCGCACGCCGGTCGGCAAGGCGCCGCGCGGCGTCTTCCGCAACACACGGCCCGACGATCTGCTTGCGCTCGTGCTTCGCGAAGCGATCCGGCGCGCACCCGGCATCGACACCTCGCGCATCGGCGACGCGATCATCGGCTGCGCGATGCCCGAGGCCGAGCAGGGCATGAACGTCGCGCGCATCGGCGTGCTGCTCGCGGGGCTGCCGGACAGCGTGCCCGGCATGACGATCAACCGCTTCTGCTCGTCCGGCCTGCAGGCGATCGCGCTCGCGGCCGACCGCATCCGTCTCGGCGAGGCGGATCTCATGCTCGCCGGCGGCACCGAATCGATGAGCATGGTGCCGATGATGGGCCACAAGGTCGCGATGAATCCGGCCGTATTTTCCGACGAGAACATCGGCATCGCCTACGGCATGGGCATCACGGCCGAGAAAGTCGCCGAGCGCTGGAAGGTCACGCGCGAGCAGCAGGATGCGTTCGCGCTGCAGAGCCATCAGCGCGCGCTCGCGGCAATCGCGAATGGCGACTTCGCGGACGAGATCGTGCCGGTCGCGCTCGACGATCATTACCCCGATCTCGCCCAACGCGCGATCGTGACCGACGCGCGCCGGATCGACACCGACGAAGGCCCGCGCAAGGACACGAGCCTCGAAGCGCTCGCCAAGCTCAGGCCCGTCTTCCGCATCGGCGGCAGCGTCACGGCCGGCAATTCGTCGCAGACCTCCGACGGCGCCGGCGCGGTCGTGCTGGCGAGCGAGCAGGCCATCAAGGACTACGGCCTTACGCCGCTCGCGCGTTTCGTCGGCTTCGCGGTGGCCGGCGTGCCGCCCGAGATCATGGGCATCGGCCCCAAGGAAGCGATTCCCCGCGCGCTCGCCGCGACCGGCATCCGCAAGGAGCAGCTGGACTGGATCGAGCTCAACGAAGCGTTCGCGGCGCAATCGCTCGCGGTGATCCAGGACCTCGGGCTCGATCCGGCGAAAGTCAATCCGCTCGGCGGCGCGATCGCGCTCGGCCATCCGCTCGGCGCGACCGGTGCGGTGCGCACGGCGACGCTTCTGCATGGTCTTCGCCGACGCAGGCAGAAGTACGGCATGGTGACGATGTGCATCGGCACCGGCATGGGCGCCGCGGGAATATTCGAAGCTGCCTGAGCCGCGCTGCCCTTTCCCCCTCTCCCGCTTTGCGGGAGAGGGTTGGGGTGAGGGCCGTTCGGAGTGGGCATTGAACCGGCTTGCCCTCACCCTGCCCTCTCCCGCAAGCGGGACAGGGGAAGACCGCTACTTCGTCGTGGGGCCTTCGCCGTCGAGCCCGACCTGGACCCAGCCGAGGTTGATGCCGATGCGCGTCGCCTCGGGATTCGCCCACGCGTACGCGAGCGTCGAGCCGTCGGCATCGCCGACGACCGACAGTTTCAGCACCGGCACGTTGCCCTCGCGGTAGGTGAGCCGTTCGAGCACGAGCGAGTAGCCCGAGGCGTTTCCATCGCGCCATTTCAGCGCGTAGCGTCCGCCCTCGGAGCCGATGCGCAACGCGCGATCCATGTGCCAGTCGCGGCTCGCGGCGTCCGCCTTCGGGCCGCCGCCGTTGATTGCGGCCCACCCGGTGAACCAGCGCACGAGACGCAGGTCCTCGCGCGCATCGGTGCCGCGTGCCTGATCGGCGTAGAGACGCAAGCGCAGCCATTCGCCGTCGCGCTCGATCGCGAGCGGCAGCAACGCCGCTTCGGTGCCGATGCCCGGCACGATGGCGGCGCATGCCGCGATGTCCGCGGTCGCCGCGGCCGCGCGCGCAGGCGTACGCAGCGTGCACGCATCGAGCGCCGCCCATTGCTGCGCGTCGAACGTCGGCGACGGCGTCGCGACGAGCGGGCGATGCGGCACGAGCGCAAGCGCGCCGTCCGACTGCGTCATGCTCCGGATCGCCCACACCGCATCGACCGGCGGCGTCGCATCGAGATGGATGCGCCAGAGCGCCCAGTCCGGCTGGCTCGTCGCATCGATCGTCACCACGACATGCGGCGGCTGCACGGCGCCGGGCGCGCTCTCGTGCGCCTGCCAGACCTGTGCGTGATTGTCGTAGACGCCCTCGGCCGCGGGCGGCGTCGCGCTCGCGGCGGTCGGGGACCCCGGCTCGCGACGCACGTCGTGGCACGCGGCGAGCGAGAGCGCGAACAGGGCGAGCGCGATGCGTTTCATGCGTCGAGCATAGCAGCCGTCGCGCCGCGCTCCGTCAGAGCCGCGCCAGCGCTTCTTCCAGATCGCGGATCAGCACGGCCGGCTCCTCGAGCCCGATCGAGAGCCGCACGAGGTTCAGCGGCAATGCGCCCGGCGGCTGCAGCGGCGCGTCGGCCGGATGCACGGCAGCGACCGGAAACAGCAGCGATTCGTAGCCGCCCCACGACACCGTCATCAGGAAACGCTTGAGTCCGTCGCAAAAGCGCTCGACCGCTGCGACATCGCGCGCATCGAGCTCGAGCGTCAGGAGGCCGCTCGATCCGCGCAACTGCTGCGCCGTCAGCGCGACCTGCGGATTGTCCGACGCGAACGGCGCGTAAACCTTGCGTACTTTCGGATGCGCCTCGAGGAATGCGCGCACCTCGGCCGACGTCGCCGCGATGCGCTGCATGCGGATCGACAAGGTGCGAAGGCCGCGGATCATCAGCCACGCATCGTGCGGCGCGAGCAGCGCGCCGAGCGTCATGAACGGACCCTTGAAGATCTCCTCGATGATCTCGTGGCGGCCGCACAGCGCGCCGGCGACCACGTCGCTGTGGCCGTTGAGATACTTCGTCGCCGAATGCGCGACGAGATCGATGCCGAGTGCGATCGGCGACTGGTTCAGCGGCGTCGCCCAGCTGTTGTCGCAGAGCGTGCGGATGCCGCGCGATGTCGCCAGCTTCGCGACCGCGGCCAGGTCCTGCTGCTCGAACGTCATCGAATTCGGACTTTCGAGCACGATCAGGCGCGTGCGATCCGTCAGTGCGGACTCGAAGTTCGCGACGTCGGTACCGTCGACGAAGCTCGTCGTGACCCCGAAGCGGCCGAGCAGGTCCTGCAGCACGGCCCGCGTCCAGCTGTACGGCCGCGCCACGCACACCACGTGGTCGCCGCCGGCCACGCACGCGATCGCGCCGGCCGACACCGCCGCGGCGCCGCTGCCGAACATCAGGCAGTCCTCGGCGCCTTCGAGGGCCGCGACCTTCTTCCTCAGGATCGCGACGGTCGGATTGTTGCCGCGCGTGTAGACGTGGTGGCCGAGTTCGTCCCTGAACCCGTCGCGCATCGCGGCCACCGTGGGAAACGCGAAGATCGACGACTGCACGATCGGAGGCGCGACCGCGCCGAAGTAGCGTTCGCGGTCTTCGCCGAGGTGGTTGAGGATGTGGCTGAGATCCATACGAGCGCGGGCGCTGCGGCCTCAGCCTCCGGCCCGCAGCCCTTCGCGCATGAATCCGCGCGTCGCCTCCGCGAGCGAGGG
>CALFNI010000336.1 GCA_937902695.1 uncultured Rhodanobacteraceae bacterium | reverse complement strand
AACCCGGCGGTGTCGTCCGCCTGGTCGAGCTTCACCGCCTCGGCCCCCTTCCAGTGGCCCCGCAGGACCTCGATTGCGGCCTCGTATTGCAGGATGTCCGGCGCATCGGGCGCGAGCTTGAGCGCGCTCGCGATCGCCGCGGCGGCGGCTGCGAAGTCCTTCGCGGTCTCGGCCGCGTGCGCCTGACTCAGGTAGCCGTCGATCGCGGGATCGCGCAGCGGCTGCACCTGCACCGAGGAATCCTTGCCCATGCTCATGCCGGCCGCGCGGATCGCGCCGACCGGATCGTGATCGGGCAGCGGCGCGGGCTTCGTCGACGCCTGCGACGGCGCGCTCGGCTGCGTGCAGGCGCAAAGTGCGAGGGCGCCCGCGGCGGCGAGCAGGAGGAAACGTGCGTTCATGCGTACGGCAAGCTCATTTCAAGCGTCGAAGACTACGAAAAATACCTCATCTGCGCATCTCTCGTCGTCCCCGCGAAAGCGGCGACCCGGTGCCTTGCTCTTCACGCCAAGATCAAAGTCGCTGGGTCCCCGCATTCGCAGGGACGACGGCGCTCAGTGATCGGCCGTCGCTTGCTGCGGTTCCGCGCCGTCGCCGCGGAACCAGTTCCTGAGCTCGTCGAGCGGACAATGCGTCTCTTCCTGCGGCGCATAACCTGCGACAAACGGCAGCTCGCGCGTGCCGGTGCAGGCCGCGTCGGTCCGCTTGCCGGATTCCGTGTCGACGAACACCATCTCGATGCCGTCCTTCGGCACGCTCAGCGGCGCCGCGGGCATGCGCTTCATGAGCTCGATCCAGACCCGGAGCGCACCGGTCGCGCCCATGAGGCCCGTCGGCTTGTTGTCGTCGCGCCCGACCCACGCCACCGCGAGCTCTGCGCCGGTGAATCCGGCGAACCACGAATCACGCTGCGTATCGCTCGTACCGGTCTTGCCGGCCGCGTGCAATCCGATCAGCCCCGATTCCGCTATCGCATGCGCCGTGCCGCTGATCGCGACCTGCTGCATCGCGTAGGTCACCAGCCGTGTCGCCTGCACGTAGTCGCCGGCGCCGGGCTTGACGCCGTAGCGCGTCAGCGGCCGACCTTTCGGGTCGAGCACGCCGCGCACCGCCGTCAACGGCAGCGCGTGTCCGTCCGCCGCGAGGTACTGATAGAGCTGCGCGACGTCGTACGGGCTCAAGTCCACCGCGCCGAGCAGCAGCGACGGGTTCGGATTGATCTCGCGCCCGAGCCCGAACGATTTCAGGAATCCGCGCACGCGATCGACGCCGACGCGCAGGCCGAGATGCACCGTCGCGAGATTCCAGCTGTGCACGAGCGCATCGATCAGCATCACGTTGCCGTGCGTCTCGTGATCGTCGTTCTGCGGCTGCCAGCGCGTGCCGTTCGGCTGCGGCAGGTCGACCGTGGAATCCTCGACCTGCGTCGCCAGCGAATAGCGCTGCGGCTGCGCGAGCGCGACGAGATAGACGAACGGCTTGACCAGCGAGCCGATCGGGCGGAGCGCGTCCAGCGCGCGGTTGAAGCCGGGTTCGTCGGGATCGCGGCTGCCGATCATCGCCTCGACCTCGCCATCCTTCGCGCCGGACACGACGAGCGCCGCATCGACCGCCGCGCCGCGCTTGCCGAGCGCGGTCAGCGCCTTGTCGATCGCGTCCTCGCCGAGCGTCTGCACCGACGGCGCGAGCGTCGTCATCACCGAAAGGCCGGCGCTGTTGAGCTCCGCGTCCGGATAATCCTTGCGGATCTGCCGGCGCACGAGATCCATGAACGCCGGAAACCGGTCGCGCGGCAATTGCGCGTTCGCAGCGGTGCCGAGCGGCTGCCTGACCGCCGAGGCATACGTCGCATCGTCGATCAGGCCCGTGTCGCGGAACTGCGCGAGCACGACGTTGCGCCGGCCGAGCGCGCGATCGGGATTGCGGCGCGGATCGTAGAAGCTCGGCCCCTGCACCATGCCGACGAGCAGCGCGATGTCGGCGGACCCAAGGCCGCGGAGATCACGCCCGAAATAGAACTCGCTCGCCGCGGCGAATCCGTGCACGGCCTGCCCGCCCTGCTGACCGAGGAACACCTCGTTGACGTAGGTTTCGAGGATGCGCTGCTTGCCGTAGCGGAACTCGATGATCAGCGCGAGCAGCGCTTCGTTGAGCTTGCGCGTCAGGGTCTGGCCGCGATCGAGGAAGAGGTTCTTGACGAGCTGCTGCGTCAGCGTGGAGCCGCCCTGGACGACATGGCCCGCGACCAGATTCGCCCACGCGGCGCGCAGGATCGCGATCGAATCGATGCCGTGGTGATGCTTGAAGTCGCGATCCTCGACCGCCTGCAGGCCGGTGATCAGCAGCGTCGGCACTTCGCCGAGCTGCACGATGCGACGATCCTCCTCGAGCGCGCCGTACAGCGTCGCGATGCGCGCGGGCTCGAGGCGCACCTTCGCGAGCGCGGCGCCGCTGTCCGCATCGACGAGCCTGGCCACGCGACCGTCGCCGAGCGTCAAAGTGAAGCGCTTCTCGCGCTCGCGGCCGTCGAGGTAGACGAAGCCGCGCCGCGCGATCGTGAATTGCGCGCCGCTCCGCGCGTAGGTCCCGGGGTTCTTCGCACCCGCATCCTCGACGTAGCGCGCCGCCTCGAGCTCGATCTTCAGCACGTCGGCGGTCATCGGCAGGCCCGGCGCGAGCTCGAGCGCCCGCGCGTAGACGCGGCTCGGAATCTCCCACGAAAGATCGTCGAAGCGCGCGCGCACCTCGCGATCGAGCACGATCGTGTACGGCACGACGAAGCCGATCGAGGCGCCGATGCCGACGAGGACCGGCACGCGCAGGAAGCGCCACAGCACTGCGATGACGGCGAAAACGCGGGCGAAAAAGCTCAAGGCGGGTTCCGGACGGCGGCTCGGCGGAGTCTACTCGGGGCGCGTCGCGCGTGGCGAGACGGAGGAGACAAACGACGAGGCGGCCATGCGACCCTCCTCCCGCTTGCGGGAAAGGTGCCGGCAGGCGCATGAGGGCAGGCCGAGACGGCCTTCCGCTCATCAGCGATAATTGAGTCTTCATTCCCGGAGTCGACGCGCCCGTGCCTTCCAGCTTCTTCGCCGCAACGGCCAACGGGCGCCCCTAGCGTGACTGCGCGCAGCATCGGCGAGAAGCCGTTCCGCGTCTGCCTCTTCGGCACGACCGCACCGACCGCCGAGGGCCTCGCATCGCTGAAAGGCGCGACGCGGCTCGCGCACGCCGGCGACTGGCTGCTGCTGCCGCCCGACTCCGCGCGTGTCGACGCACCCGCCAGCGACGATCCGCTCACCGTGCTGCCGTCGTTCGCCCGCGCGTTCCCGCGCGAGACGCTGATCCTCGTCCGCTCCGACGCCGTCTTGCCGCCCCACGCGTTCGAGCGGCTGCTGCGCGCGATCGAGTTCGACCACGTGCTCGGCGCCGCCGCGCTCGACGGATCCTCGCTCGACGTCGCGACGGATCGCGACGATGCCGAGCGCGTCGACGCGCTCTGCTACGCGTATGGCGGACGACGCCTCGTCGACGCATCGCTGCGGGGCGCCGCGGTCAGCGCCTGGCACGGCGAGCGGCTCGAACAGCTCGGCCATGCGTCGCCGGCCGACGCCGACGCGCTCGCCGTGCACGATTTCCGCTGCGTCGTGCTCGATCATCTGCACGTGCGGTCGTCGGCGACGCCGGTGCGCGCGGACACCGACCCGCGCGATCCGCCGCCACCCTCGCCTTTCGCGACGCTGCGCGAACGCATCCTGGCTGCGCTGCCGAGCGGCGCGAACCCCGATCGCCCCGGTCTCGACGCGCGTCCGGTGCTGCTGCACGTCGTGCACGGCTGGGGCGGCGGCGCCGAGCGCTGGGTGCGCGATTTTGCGCGCACATTCGATGGCGCATGCCACCTTGTGCTGATCTCGCGCGGCAGCTTCGCGCGGCGACGGCACGGCGAATGGCTGGAGCTCCACGATGGCGCACTGCGCGGTCCGCCGCTGCTGCGCATCGCATTGCCCGTGCCGATTGCCGATACGGCGATCGCCGACGGCGCGTACCGCGATCTCCTCGCCGGCATCGTGCGCGACGGGTGCGTCGACGCCGTCGTCGTCTCCTCGCTGATCGGCCACAGCCTCGACGTGCTCTCGACGCGGCTGCCGACGTTCGCCGTGATCCACGACCACTATCCGCTGTGGCCGACGCTGCATCGCGACTTCGGCGATGCGAGACTTCGCTTCGACGACGCGCAGCGCGCGCAGGATCTCGCGGCGCTGGGCGGCGATTCCGAGTTTTCGAACCGCGATCCGAAGCACTGGCGCACGCTGCGCGACGCGACCGTGGCCACGCTGCGCAGCGCCGGCACGACGCTGATCGCGCCGAGCCGCTCGGCGCTCGCCAATCACCTGCGTCTCGCGCCCGAGCTCGCCGAGCTGTCGCAGCACGTGATCGCGCACGGACTCGCGCCGTGGCCCGATGCGCCGCTCGCAACGTCGCATTCGGCGCGCAAGCGGCCGCGCCTCCTGGTGCCGGGGCGCGTGCGTCGCGGCAAGGGCGCCGAGCTGCTCGTCGCGGCGCTGGAAACGCTGCGCGAGCATGCCGATCTCTACCTGATCGGCGCCGGCTCCGATGCGCACGCGCTGTTCGGCGAGCGCAACGTGCACGTCGTGCTCGAATACAAGCGCGACGAATTGCCGGCACTCGTCTCCCGCATCGCGCCGGACGCTGCACTGTTGCTGCCGACCGTCGCCGAGACCTTCAGCTATACGTTGTCGGAGTTGCGCAGCCTCGGCGTGCCGGTCATCGCGACGCGCGTCGGCGCGCTGGCCGAACGCATCCGCGATGGCGTCGATGGCTTCCTCGTCGAGCCGGATGCCGCGCCAGCAACGGCACGTGTCGCCGAGCTGCTCGCCGATCGCGCCGCGCTCGACACGGTGCGCGATGCCATGACATCGCACCGCGAATCGACGCTCGCCGAAATGACCGGCGCCTACGCGCGCGTGCTGCAACTCGGTTCGCGTCCCGCCGCGCGCTACCCGCTCGTGTTCGCGGATGCGGGTTCGCTGATTGACGCAGCGCGCGCCGAGGCGATCGCGCGCCTCGATGCGCGCGCGTTCGCGTTGCGCCACGACATCGCCGAGGCGCGCGCCGAAATCGATCGTCGCGGCGAATGGGGCCATGCGCTCGATCGCGAGCTCGGCGAGCGCACGCGCTGGGCGCGCTCGCTGGACGAGGAATTGCGCGACCTGCGGCCCCGTTACGAGCAGGTCATCGGCAGCACGTCGTGGCGCATCACCGCGCCGCTGCGGCGCTGGAATGCGCGGCTCGCCGGCGTGCGCGCCGCGTTCGCGTTCCGCACGCAGCACCTGCGCTCCACGCTGTCTCGCGTTCGCGGCAGCCTCGCGCAGCGCGGCGTCGCCGGCACGCTCGCGCGCATCGTCGCGGAGCTTCGCGGCAACGGCCCCGCGCGTGCGCGCGTTACGTACGCCGCGCCGCGCGACGACTTCGCGCGTTTCGCCGTGCCGACGAGCGCGTCGCCACGCGTCTCGATCGTGATTCCTGTCTACAACAAGATCGCGTACACCAGCGCGTGCCTGCGCTCGCTCGCCGAGCACGCCGGTGCGATGCCGTTCGAAGTCATCGTCGTCGACGATAGCTCCAGCGACCGCACGCAGGAACGCCTCGCCGATGTCGAAGGCCTCCGCGTGCTTCGCAACGCCGAGAATCTCGGCTTCATCGGCTCGTGCAACGCCGGCGCCGCGGCCGCGAAAGGCGAGCTCGTGCTGTTCCTCAACAACGACACGCGCGTCACGGCCGGCTGGCTCGAAGCGCTCGTGCGCTGCCTCGACGAAGCGCCGAACGCCGGCCTCGTCGGCGCGAAGCTGGTCTATCCTGATGGTCGATTGCAGGAGGCCGGCGGCATCATCTTCGACGACGCGTCGGGCTGGAACTACGGCCGCTTCGACGATCCCGATGACCCGCGCTACGCGTTCCGGCGCGAGGTCGATTATTGCTCCGGCGCCGCGATACTGCTGCGCACCGATCTCTTCCGCCGGCTCGGCGGCTTCGACACGCGCTACGCCCCCGCGTACTACGAGGACACCGATCTCGCATTCGCCGTGCGCGCTGCCGGCCACACGGTCTATTGCGAGCCCGCGTCGACCGTCGTGCATTTCGAAGGCGTGACCTCCGGCACCGACACGTCCACCGGCGTCAAGCGCTTCCAGACCATCAACCACGCGAAGTTCGCCGAGAAGTGGAAGCTCGCGCTCGCGCGGCAACCTGCCCCCGGCACGCCGATAGCGATCGCGTCGTCGCATCGCGCGACGAAGCGCGTGCTGATCGTCGACGCGACGACGCCGACGCCGGACCAGGACTCGGGCTCCCTGCGCATGGTCAACCTGATGCGCGTCCTCGGCGACCTCGGCTGCCGCACGACGTTCCTGCCGGACAACCGGCTCTGGATCGAGCGCTATACGCCGGCGCTGCAGGCGATCGGCGT
This sequence comes from uncultured Rhodanobacteraceae bacterium, assembly GCA_937902695.1. GTDB lineage: Bacteria > Pseudomonadota > Gammaproteobacteria > Xanthomonadales > Rhodanobacteraceae > Dokdonella_A. Next base: position 2,572 of record CALFNI010000336.1, on the reverse strand, counting down.
CGAAGCGCTGTATGCGCCGTGGGCCGCCGATCCGGTGAAGTTCTTCCGCGAACGCGGCGCCGAGTTCGACGCGATCGTGCTGTCGCGCCACTACGTCGCCGCGAGCTATCTCGGCCTCGCGCGCCTCTATGCACCACGCGCGCGGCTGATCTTCGACACGGTCGACCTGCACTATCTTCGAGAGCAGCGCGCGTTCGAGCTCGAAAAGAAGCCCGAGCTTGCGCGCCACGCCGCGGCGACGAAAGCGCAGGAGCTGAAGCTGATCCGCGAGTCCGACACGACGCTAGTCGTCAGCGACGTCGAGCAGAAGCTCCTCGCGACCGACGCGCCCGGCGCGCGCGTCGAGATCCTCTCGAACGTGCACGAAGTCTACGGCTGCCGCAAGCCGTTCACCGAGCGGCGCGACCTCGTCTTCGTCGGCGGCTTCCAGCATCCGCCCAACACCGACGCCGTGACGTGGTTCGTGCGAGAGGTGTTTCCCCTCGTGCGCGCGAAGCTGCCGGACGTGAAGTTCCATGTCATCGGCAGCAAGGTGCCGGCGACGATCACGGCCCTCGCCGACGAGCACGTGATCGTGCACGGCTACGTCGAGGACATCGCACCGTTCATGGACGGCTGCCGCGTGTCGGTCGCGCCGCTGCGTTACGGCGCGGGCGTCAAGGGCAAGGTGAACATGGCGATGAGCTATGGGTTGCCGGTCGTGGCGACGCCAATCGCAGTCGAGGGCATGCACGTCGAGGCGGGTAGAGACGTGCTCGTTTCTGACGGTGCCGCGCTGTTCGCGCAAGCGACTGTCCAGGCGTATGAAGACGAGGCGCTGTGGAACGCATTGTCCCAACGCGGCATCGAGAACGTGCGCCGACATTTTTCGTTCGACGCGGCGCGAGCGGCGTTACGAGAGGTTCTCGACCTCTGAACCGCTCTCCGATCGATTCGACTCGACGCGCTGCCCTGATTGTCCGGTTCCCTTACGAAATCCCGTATCGGACGTCCGACCGCCCACTGGCGTCGCCTTTCACGGGAGCTCCCCATGCAGCACATCCACGCGGCGCGCAGCGCCACCGCAGCGAGCCCGCTGTCTCGTTTCCCCTCGCGCATCCGCACGCTTGCGGTCTGCCTTTCAGCCGCACTTGCGACGCCGCTCGTGGCTTTGCAGGCCGCGGCTTCCCCCGGAACCGCACAGGTAGCTTCATCGCGTGGCGCCGCGATCCCGAAGACGCCGACCCACGCACTCGGCCAGAGCTGGACCGTCAAGAACTGCGACGACAGCGGCACCGATTCGCTACGGGGCATCATCGAGAATCCGATGACGCTATCGGGAGATACCGTAGACCTCAGCGAGCTTCCAGTGCGGTGCGGCATGGCCAATAGCGTGATTACGCTCGCAAGCGAAATCGCCGTGACGCAGGACGATCTCACGCTACTTGGGCCGACCGAAGGCACGGCGACGATTTCCGCCGCGGGGATGTCGCGCGTGTTCCACCATACGGGGACGGGAACGCTGTCGCTGAATGGGCTGACCGTGTCTGACGGCTACTACCACGGACCTGCCAATGTCTACGGCGGATGTATCGACAGCAGTAGCGGGAACGTGTTCCTCAGCCATGTCGTCGTCAGCGGTTGCGCCGTGCTGAGCGACAATGGTTTCGCAAATGGAGGAGGCGTCGCCGCTGATGTTGGCAATGTCACATTGGTCGCCAGCAGAATATCGGGCAACCACGCCGCAGTTGGCGCAGGCAACAACCATGGCGGCTGGGGCGGCGGAGTCTATTCACTAGGACCAACGCTCGCGTGGTACAGCTCGATCAGCGGAAATACCGCAGATAAAGGCTTCGGTGGTGGCATAGCAACTCAGGAGGGAGTGACCGCCATCGCTTCCACCATTGACCAAAATACAGGTGGATACGGCGGCGGCATCGGAACCACTGGACCGACGACAATCGTCGACAGCACGATTTCGCGCAACGCCGCCACGAGTTATGAGGGCGGCGGAATCCATGTGTTCCAGGCACCCCTCAGCATTGCGAACAGCACAATCGCGTTCAATGAGGCTGCCTCCGTCGGCACGGGAGGAGTCAATTTCCAGGGGGCGCCAGGTTCGAACACGCTCACGCTGACGAGCTCGATCATCTACGGCAACACTTCAGGCGCCGCGAATGCGCCATCCGACATCTACGTGGTCCCGGGAACCGGATCGCTGGCCGGCGCGGACAACCTCGTCGGCCTGTCGAACCTCTTCGATCCTGTGGTGATTACCGTAACGGCCGATCCCAAACTCGGACCGCTCCAGTTCAACGGTGGCCCGACGCGAACGCACCAGCTTCTGGCCGGCAGCCCGGCATTGGGCATAGGCAACATCAGCGGCCTGCCGCCGACGATCACGACCGACCAGAGAGGCAATGGCTATCCGCGCACGACCGGTTCGAACAATCCCGTCGAGCTCGGCGCAACGCAGTTCGATTCGATCTGCGTCAAGAGCTTCAATTCGCTGGTCTAGGACAATTCTTCTCGAAATGTCTCGCTGCCGGGCCCGCGCGGGCAGGACCGCGCCGGATACTTCGTGATGCAGGTA